>JADLAI010000254.1 GCA_020848295.1 Flavobacteriales bacterium | reverse complement strand
TGGAGAGCCCGCACAACATGCGCATGGCCGTGGTCTTGCCTGCGCCGTTCGCACCGAGGAAGCCGAAGATCTCGCCTTGGCCCACCTGGAAACTGATGGCGTCCACCGCGATGAAAGCGCCGAAACGTTTGGTCAGGTTGGTGGCGCGGATGACGGAGGTGGGCATGGACTGCTGTTCGAGCGGAATTGAACGCACGAACTTACCGGTGAAAAGGAGAATTGGGATGAAGGTTTGGGCGTGCCCCTTGCACCCTTCGACTCCGCTCTGCTTCGCTCAGGGCCCTCTGGTCGGGCTAATCGCAGTAGTCCTCGCTCGCAAGGCCTCGCTGCGGGATACTTGCTTCTATCCCTCACGCGCTGACGCCCCGAAGGAAGCCGCGGTTCAAGCCCTTACACCTCGGCCAGCTCGTTGTGCAGCTTCTTCAATCCAGCGCCCCATATTGTTATAGCCGTCATGGTCTTTCCAATCGTAAACCGGAACAGTGTCGGCAAGCGTTTTCGGATTCCACCAGTGGTCCTGAACAACGATCTTGCTGAAGGGATTTTCGCCCTTGAACCATGAAACGCCATTGCGCGGACATTTGATTTGGTGGATGTGAATACCTACCAGACCCAAGCCAAGTTCATGGCTTCGCCGGATCTCATAGTTTACCCATGGCCGATCGGCTGTTTCCGATCCAATGAGCACCACCGTGACGGTTGCGCCGTTCAACTGTGAGTTGATCCATCGCTTGATGGCAGCGTCACCTTGTCGCTCCAGTTGTTCCCATTCGGCGTGATCGATGAAGCCCGATTGCTGATAACCGCCCTTGGTCATACCACTGTTGCGAACCTGGCTCACCCGGAAGATGTCCTTCTCGTAGTGGAAGCTGAAGAATACACGTCGTGCCATTGTTGTGAGGAGTGTTTGGTTACCTAAGAATGACCATCATACTGCTGATGACGGCGACGATGGTGCCGTGAAAGAGAAGCAGCGTAGTGCCGAATATGCTGTTAAGCCAGGTGTCACGTTCACGGGCATGCGCTTGGGTGTTCATGCTGTACAAGTCAGCTTTCCCAGATCGAGCAGCCTCGAACAGCGACCTGAACTTGCGCTCCTGAGCCAGGTAGTAGCCGTCGAGGCACCAGAAGAGGATGCAAGGAAAATAGCTCACGATGGCAAAGGATCGGTCTGAGTCTTTCGCAGCAAGAGCGAATAGGGCTGCAACCAAGGTGACGGACCAACCCTTGATGAGGAAGGAGTTCACCGCCATCCGGGTGATGGTGTTCTGGAGCAACTCCAAGTGCTTGCGTTGATCCTCACTCATTGTTCCTACGGATGACCGTTCGCGACCCAGGCATCAAAGTGCTTGTAGCGGGTGCGGTCGGTTTGGTTGTGTATATCAACGTTGCGGCGAGGGTAGTTCCCCTTTTCTGCCAAGGGGTACAGGCCTAGGTACTCTTGACCTTTGAAAGTTCCCTGACCTTCGTCCACGACCGGCAGGATGGCTACGTGGCCGTGCTGCACGGCCTCGCCAATGGACTTGCTATCAAAGCCATCGAAGTAACCACACTCCCAAGGCATCCACTTTGAGTTCGTGGCGTTGGTAGTTGTAACGAAGAAGAGCGATTTGCACTGGCGCATCCGCTTTCGCAGCACATCAGCGGTCGCCGGCGACACAACCGACCGGTCTAGCTGCCGATCGTGGATCCAGTCGACATACACCGCAAAGCCAGACTGACTCAACAATGTATAGATGCCGAGGACGATTGCCTGGTCGGCGAAGGCATGCGAGAGGAAAATGTCGAAGGTGCGTACCGGTGTTGTCCTCGCCGCCTCAGCGAGGACTCTGAACTTGGCGTCAGCACGAACGTTCAGTACTGATTCGACAAGGAGCTCGCTGGAAGTAGCCCCAGATGCTTGCCCGGCCGAACGGCGGGCTTCCTGCATTGTAAAAAGACTCATGCGATCGTGCTGGTGTAATACCGCTTACGCCAATGCGCTCACTTCTTGCGGTTGTAGGGGGACTGGTTCGTTGGCTTCAGCGGGATATTCTCAGCGGAGGCCTTGGTGTAGATCGCATCCGGAGTACGACCCAGCTTCAGGCCGATCACGCGGGTGGGCGTATTCTCGTTGGCCAGCTTCGCGAGTTGCTTCACCTCCGTGCGGGTCCAGGTCTTGCCAGTATTCCGTGTCGATTTGCTCATGACGTTGGTTTTAGGGGTGTTCATCAGGATATGTGAGGACGTCCGGGATCACAGCCACGAAGACGCCCTGGATGCGCAGGTTGGCCGACACGATGATTGGTTTCCACTTGGGGTTCCGTGATTTCGGCCGGAGAACAACAACTTGCCCTTGAGGTTGGAAGAACTTGATCGTGGCCTCGTCATCCACGAGTGCCACGATGATGTCGCCGGGCTTGGCGGTCGCCTGCTGGCGCACGAGGACTAGATCTCCATCATTGATCCCTGCCTCGTCCATAGAATCACCAACCGCGCGCAGGAGGAAGTGCTTGGCCCCAGGTTTGGCGATCTCGGTCGAGATACGAATCTCAGCTTCTACCTGCTGTTCTGCGAGTAATGGAGCACCACAAGCAACAGAGCCGACGAGCGGAACTGCGACCGTGTTCTCCCCGAAGTCCGCGGCCTCGCGGACCAGAAGTATCTTCCCGTTCTCATAGCCGATGAGACCGCTGTCGACCAACCGTTCGATCAGAAGCTTCGCCGACCGGGAGGAGTTGTACCCGACCGCGCGCATGATCTCTCGCAGTGAAGGCGTGAGACCCGTCACGCGGACTGACTTCTTGATGAAGGCCAGTCCTTCGAGATCCCGCTGCTCCGTTTTGTTCACGGGGACGAAGATAACGCACAATGAGTACAAGTGTGTACTTTTCGCCGAATGCCATCTAAACGGGGTACGAACGGGCCTCCATGGATCGCGGCAAGCCGAAATCCTTGGAGAAATGAAGAGCGCTGCTCCCGACATACGCCCTGAGCATCGCCTCCAACGCACCGCCAAAGGCCCCGGCGAAGCTGGCGAAGTAGAACTTTGGTGATGCAGAAGACGCCGTCGTGATCCGCAGTCCGCTAGCATCGTACGGTTGAACAAATCGGATCTCCTATCCTTACAGAATGACATCCCAAGAACGGCTCATTGAGGAGCACCTGAACAGGGCCGCCACGCTTCCTTACGGCCTTACAGTAGCTGAGGTCGCGGAAGCCGTGGGCGAGACCTACCGCCTCTTCAACGGCCTCAACGGCTTCCTCACCAGTAGCGGCTTTCGTCCTTTCGAGGAGCTATTGCTTGGTAACTCGCTATCCGGCGTACTCTCGGAGTTCCTGGTGAAGAATATCGCACGTTGCAGCGACAAGGTGTTGGCGAACGTGAAGGTCGGTGGCCATCCGGACCTTCTTCCAGTCGGTGTCTACTCATCCGATCAGGTGCTCAAGGGTCACGAAGGCATCGAAGTGAAATCGTCCATCCAACGTGGTGGCTGGCAAGGCCACAACCCGGAAGATTGCTGGCTGCTGATCTTCCGCTACATCATCGGCAAGCAGAAAGATGGCAAGATCGTACCCCTGACCTTCGTGGAGATCCTTTGCGCTCAACTGACCAAGGCAGACTGGTCGTACTCTGGTCGAAAGGGTGAGTCGCGACGAACCCCGACCGCCTCCATAACCACCCATGGCATGGTCAAGCTCCGCTCGAACGCGATCTATCGGTTGCCCGAGTTCACCGTCGGAAAACGCGGGCGCAGAGCTTAAGCGAATAGGTCTGCAACCTCTCTCGCCTTGGTGGTCTTATTTGTCTTTGCCGCGCCAGCCAGTTCGTAGTTCAACTGTGCGGTAGCGAGCTTCGGAATGGCTGTCTGTGCGATCCGGAAATACTCCGGGTCCAGTTCCAAGCCGATGCTCCTGTAGCCAAGGTGTTGGGCTGCGGCGATGGTGGAACCAGCACCCATGAACGGGTCGAGCACGATCCCTTCACCGAGCGGCAGGGCAGCGCGTACGAGTTGCCGCATAAGGTCTTGTGGCTTCAATGAAGGATGCGGTGCCAGCTTGCGCTCCCGCGCTTGCGTAGGCGAGCTTTTGATCACGTCCACGAACGGTTGCATCTCGGAGACCCTGCGCAGTCCACCTGTCTTCCACTTCCTCAGATTGTCCTGCACACGACCTTCGCAGGGTTTTCTGAACAGGCCCCAGGGCTCCCATGCCGAACGCGGCATAACGGAGACATCCGGGAATTCGTCGTGCGCGTTCTTCGGTCGGTCTCCTCCGCGCAGTGTTTGCACCAAACGAATGACCTCTCCACGCTTCTCAAAACCTGCGGATTCCACGGCCGCGTAAAGTCCATGGGACAATAGCGGGTTGGAAGCGATCATGATATGACCGCCGGGAACAAGGACTCGATGGGCCAGGACGGCCCACTCCGTGAAGAAGCGCTTAAGGTCCAGCTTGTCCTTCTCGTCAAGAACTGTGAAACGAGGTAGTGGCGCACGCTCGTAACCGTTCAACTTGGGAGGGATCCGCCAAATGCCGCCACTCCCGTTCCTGAGCTTGGACTTCTCTTCTTCAGCGAACTCCTTCAGGCCATAGGGCGGGTCGGTTACGATCGCGTGAATGCTGTTCACCTGACGTTCGCGCATCCAAGAGAGACAATCCGTGTGGTACAATTCATACAACGGAGATCTTCTCTGCACGGCTTCGGTCCTCGGCTCCTCTGTAATTGGTGAAGGCACATAGCTCACCTCCGGCTCGCGCAATATGGTTGAGGCCAATCCAGGCTCAGCATAGACTCGTTCGCGGACTTGTCGCGGCAGCTTCCCGCTCAAGACCTCCAAATGAGCAAGTTCGATATTCAGCGATCTGGAGATCCGCCCAAGCATGCCATCCGAAGGCTTGGCAGTTCCATTTTCCAGCCGCGACATGTAGCCCTTGGAGACGCCGACCTTGGTGCTCAACGCCAACAATGAGATCCCCATGTCTGTGCGCGTCTTGCGAACAATATCGCCGAGCATCGTTTCCGGTTTCTTACGCTTCATGTCAAGATTCTTGTCAGGCTCTGTGCGCCTATTATAATGGTTAACCGTTTTGGTAAACACCAACTCGACAGACTTAGTTATTAACAACGCTAGTTCGCAGCGACGTGACCATTCTTGTGCAAACAATGCGCTTGCGAAACCGGAGCCCTGCATTACGCGTGAGCGATCGCAGCGGAAAGCCCGCAAGCGAGGAGGAACGACGAGTGCGGACTTGCAGCGGAAAGCGCGACCCCGAGGCATTTGCGAGGGGGCACGCCCAAACCTCAAACTCATGCATCACGCCGCTCCACATTGCTTCCTCAGTGCTCATGATATCCGGTCCAGGGTACACTTGATGAACACGTCCTCGATCGTCGGTAACACCGGCCGCACCACGGGATCGCTGTGTCCTTGGGCGATGAGGTGTGCTTTGATCACGGCTTCATCGATCGCACCCGAAGCCGCCACGGCCGCATGCGCGAACTCCCCTGACCCGTAGCAGCGGATCACGCCTTTGAGCGTGTTCATGGCGCGGATGGTCGCCGACATGGTTCCGGCCTTCACCGCGTAGAGCCGGTCCGGATAGGCGGCACGGATGGCGGCAGGCGTGTCCACCTGCAGGATGCGGCCCTCCATGATCAGCGCGATCCGTTCGCACAGCGCGGCCTCATCCATGTAGGGCGTGGCCACGAGGATGGTGATCCCGCGCGCCTTGAGCCGTGCGAGCATCTCCCAGAACTCCTTGCGCGACACGGGGTCCACGCCGGTGG
>JADLAI010000253.1 GCA_020848295.1 Flavobacteriales bacterium | reverse complement strand
GATGCGCCAGCACGGGCCGGTAGCCCATGGTCTGCATCTGGAAGATGACGTTGAGGAGCACCGCGGGTTCGCTGATGAAAGGCAGTTCGAACAGCAGCAGGTTGTCCCCGAAGGTGAGCACACGCCGGTCAAGGACCTTCTGCTCCAGTTCATGGTCCAGGTAATACTCTGCCGCCGCGTCGACCTCCATGGCGAGTCCACGTCGACGCACCTCATCGCGCACACGTTCCAGGCCACCGAGGATGATCTCCGGGGTGTTCCGGTACCCGTCGGCCATGTTATGTGGTGTGGTCACCACCTTGCGGTAGCCCAGATCGGACATGGCCGTGAGCAGTTCGATGGTCTGGTCCATGGTCTGGGCGCCATCGTCGATGCCGGGGATGAAATGCGAATGCACATCGCACCGAAGTACGCCGAGATCGGCATCGCCATGTGCGGATCCTCCGCCACCGAACAGTTTGTCGAGAAGGCCCATGGGGTGCAAAGCTATTCGGTCGGGGTGGCCCGGTGGCTACCGACCGTACTGGGCCTCGTAGTAGCTGCGATAAGCCCCGCTGGTCACGTGGTCCAACCACTCGCTATTGGCCAGGTACCAGTCCACGGTGCGTTCCAGGCCCACTTCGAAGGTGATGCTCGGCCGCCAGCCCAATTCGCGCTCGATCTTGGTGGCGTCGATCGCGTACCGGAGATCGTGCCCGGCACGGTCCGTAACATAGGTGATCAACTTAGCGCTCTCCCCTGCCGTACGTCCCAGCTTGCGGTCCATGATGGCGCAGAGCAGGTGGACCAGGTCGATGTTCTTCCACTCGTTATGGCCACCGATGTTGTACGTCTCGCCGTTCACTCCACCATGGAAGATGGTGTCGATCGCTGCGGCATGATCCTCGACCCAGAGCCAGTCGCGCACATTCTCGCCCTTGCCATACACCGGCAGCGGCTTGTTGTTGCGGATGTTGTTGATCATGAGCGGGATCAACTTCTCCGGGAAGTGGTGGCTGCCGTAATTGTTGCTGCAGTTGCTCAGGACGAAGGGCAGCTTGTAGGTGTTGCCATACGCACGCACGAAGTGGTCGCTGGCAGCTTTGCTGGCGCTGTACGGGCTCTGCGGATCGTAGGGCGTGGTCTCCAGAAAGAGGCTCTCGTCATGGAGCGATCCGTAAACCTCGTCGGTGGATACGTGATAGAATCGCTTGCCTTCCATCACCGTGTTCCAGGCTTCCTTGGCCGCGTTCAACAACGTGACGGTACCGAACACATTGGTGCGCACGAAGGCCAGCGGGTCGGTGATGCTGCGGTCCACATGGCTCTCGGCGGCCAGGTGGATGACCCCATCGATGGCGTAATCCTTGAACACCTTGGGCACCGCTTCGGCATCACAGATGTCGGCCTTCACGAACACGTAGTTCGGAGCCTGCTCGATGTCTCGGAGGTTCTCCAGGTTCCCTGCGTAGGTGAGCGCATCCAGATTGATGATGCGGTGCTGCGGATACTTCGTGACGAAGCGGCGCACGACGTGACTGCCGATGAAACCAGCACCGCCGGTGATGAGGATGTTGCGCTGGGTGCTCACAGGCTCCAATACGTCAGGTCCTTGATCCGCTTCCGGAACACCCCCTTCAGGTCCACCACCACCCCTTTCGGCTTGAGCATGCTTTTGAACCAGGCCTCATCCTTGTTGGTGTACTCACTGTGGTTCACGGCCACGATGATGGCATCGTAGGGACCCTTCATCTCCTTAGCGAGTTCGTAACCGTACTCATGCTTCACCTCGTCGCTGTCGGCATACGGGTCGGTCACATCCACCCGGCAACTGAAGCTCTGTAGTTCCTTCACCACGTCGGCCACTTTGCTGTTACGGATGTCGGTGACGTTCTCCTTGAAGGTGGCTCCCATCACCAGCACACGCGCATCGGCCGGGTTGGTGCCCGCCGCGATGACCTTCTTCACGGTCTGCTTGGCCACATAGCCACCCATGCTGTCGTTCACGAACCGACCGGCGTCGATGATCTGCGCGTGGTAGCCCAGTTCCTTGGCCTTGTACACGAGGTAGTAGGGATCCACACCGATGCAATGGCCACCCACGAGCCCAGGCTGGAACTTGAGGAAGTTCCACTTGGTGCCCGCCGCCTCCAGCACATCGTAGGTATTGATGCCCACCCGGTTGAAGATGATCGAGAGCTCGTTGATCAAGGCGATGTTCACATCACGCTGCGTGTTCTCGATGATCTTGGCCGCTTCGGCCACTTTGATGCTGGCTGCACGGTGAACGCCGGCCTTCACGACCAGCTCATACACCTTGGCGATGATCTCGGCGCTCTCCGTATCGCAACCACTGCTCACCTTGACGATGCTCTCCAATGTGTGCTCCTTGTCGCCCGGATTGATGCGTTCGGGCGAGTAGCCCACCTTGAAATCCTCCACGTACCGCAGGTTGCTGAGCCGCTCCAGGAGGGGCACACAGTCCTCCTCGGTGCATCCGGGGTACACGGTGCTCTCGTACACCACGAAGTCTCCCTTCTTCAACACCTGGCCCACGGTGCGCGTGGCGCCCAGCAGCGGGGTGAGGTCGGGGATGTTCTGGTTGTCGATGGGTGTAGGCACCGCGACGATGAAGAACTCCACCTCCTTCAGGTCGTTGAGGTCGGCGGTGAAGTGGATGTCGCAACCCTCGAACTCGGATGCTTCGAGCTCGTTGCTCGGATCCTCGCCGCGGCGCATCATGTCCACGCGCTTCTGGTTGATGTCGAAGCCCACGACCTTGATCCTTCGTGCGAAGGCCAATGCGATGGGCAGGCCCACATAACCCAGGCCGATCACGGCCAGCTTCGCCTCCTTCCTCAGCAGGCGGTCATACACGTTGCTCATTCCTCTTCTCGTAGATGCGTTCGATGATCTCCACCACCTTCAGGCCTTCCAGCGCGTTGGTGGTGAGTGTGGTGTGGCCACGCAGGGTGTCCACCACGTTGTCGATGATGAAGCCGTGGTTGTTGGCGCTTCCCTTGTAGGTTCCGTAGTCGTTCGCCGGATTGGTGGGTGCCAGCTCCGGCATGTCGTAATCCTTGATGTGGCAGTACTCCACCTGATCCATGTACTGCCCGCCGATCTTCACACTGCCCTTGGAGCCGATGATCGTCATGCTGCTCTCCAGGTTCTTGTCCCAGACCGCCGTACTGTAGTTGATGCAGCCGATGCCCCCGTTCAGGAAGCGGAAGCTCACCAACCCACTGTCCTCGAAATCGGTGAGGCCCTGATGCGTGAAATCGGCGAACCGCGCGGTGATGTCGGTGATATCGCCGAAGAGCCAGTACATGATGTCGATGAAGTGGCTGAACTGGGTGAACAGCGTGCCCCCGTCCAACCCTTGCGTTCCCTTCCAGCCACCTGCCTTGTAGTAGCGCGCATCCCGGTTCCAATAGCAGTTCACCTGCACCATGAAGATGTCGCCAAGGCGCTTCTCATCCACCACGCTCTTGATCCACTGGCTGGGCGGTGAGTAGCGGTTCTGCATGACCCCGAACACCGTGCGATGTACCTGAAGGGCCTTATAGATGACCGCTTCACAACTGGCCTTGCTCAGGGCCAATGGCTTCTCGCACACCACGTGCTTGCGATGCTCCAGGGCCAGAATGCACTGCTCGGCATGCAGCCCGTTCGGCGTGCATACGTTCACCACCTCCATACCAGGCACTTCGGCCAGCATGGCCTCCATGTCCTGGAAGTAGGGCACCCCCTCGAAGGCGATCCCTGCCTCTGCCTGTGGCCTCACATCGCAGAGGGCAACGAGCTCACAATCCGGGTGGCGGTGGATCATCTCCGCATGCCGCTTGCCGATGTGGCCGCAACCGACCACGGCGAATCGAATGGGGCCGTTCATGGGACCTTGGTCACTTTACCGTTGCGCAGTTCGTACCGCTCCCCGCTCTCCGGGCAGGTGGCATGGCCCTGCGGATCAAAGTTCAACTTGTGGCCATATTCGCTCATCCAACCGGTGTGCCGCGCTGGATTGCCCACCACCAATGCATAGTCGGGGACCGGCCTGGTGACCACCGCACCGGCACCGATGAAGGCGTAGCGACCGATATCGTGCCCACATACGATGGTGGCGTTCGCTCCGATGCTGGCGCCTTGTCCGACCAATGTTCGCTGGTAGGCGGAGCGGCGGTTCACAGCACTGCGCGGGTTGATCACGTTCGTGAAGACCATGCTCGGTCCCAGGAACACATCGTCCTCACAGATCACGCCCGTGTAGATGCTCACGTTGTTCTGCACCTTCACGTTGCGGCCCAGGACCACCTCCGGACTGATCACCACATTCTGCCCGATGTTACACCCCGGACCGATGGTGCAACCCGGCATGATATGGCTGAAATGCCAGATGCGCGTGCCTTCCCCGATGGAGCAGCCTTCGTCGATGACGGCGGTGGGGTGCGCGGTGTATGCCATGTGATGCTCCGGGTGCGGGCCCATCTCGGGCCGATGGGGCGGCGAAGGTACCGAAGCCACCGCGATCCCGCAGGAATTTCAGCGGTCGGCAGGTGTCCAGACCAGACGGTCCAAGAGGCTGCTCCCTGTCGGCACCGGCCCAAGGGTCCCTGAGGCCACCAAAGCGTCCACGACCCGCCGCAAGGTCGCCTCCGTGAGCGGTGTGCCGGTGTTCCAGCGCACATCGGTGAACCAGGCCTGTGCGTCGCCCAAGGATAGGTCGTAGCGCTTCGCGATCAGCTCCGGGGCCGTCCGCTTGGCCATGAGGCCCGAAGCCTGGTCCCGCAACACTTTCAGCAACCGGATGATCCCGGCCGGATGGTCGGCAAGTACGGCTTCCGTGGCGACGAGCAGGAAGGAGGGCCATTCCGCTTTGTACGCGTCCACCTGTCGTAAGCGACCATCCAACACGTACGGTCGGGTGGTGAACCGCTCCCACAGGAACACAGCAGGACCGGGCCGGTTCAGCCGATCCAACGCACCGCCCAGGTCCTGGACCACCTCCAGGTCGTTCGCTCCTACTGACCAGCCTTGCCAGTGTGCATAACAAAGCGCCGCCAGGTGGGAGCCGCTGTTCGGCCGACTGATCAAGATGGGCAGGCCTTCCAGACCTGCCGGGTCATGGATCCCTGTCCAGGCCCCCACATGCACGCCCCAGGTGATCGGGCTATCCACGAACGGTGCCACGATCCGGTTCGCACCGCCTTTGAGGATATCGCCCACTGCTCCTTCGGTCACCATCACGGCCAGGTCGATCTCTCCGCGGTGGAGCATTTCACACATGGCACCCGTGCCCTGCGGTACGGTACGCCACTTCACCTCCACCCCCGCGCGCGCGAATGCCCTGCGCTCCAGGCCAAGCAACCAGGGCATATTGAAGTGCTCCGGAACACCGGCCACGCGAATGGGGACGAGATCGTCCGCTGGGACACTGACCCGAGGAGTACGGACCCTCATGTTGCTGTGGAAGGGGGCAAAGGTCGTTCGCAGGACCGCACCGTACGTCGTTCATCATGCTGTGGGCCTGCGCCAGTTCGGGGGGCAACGGAGCCTCGGATGGCGCTTCGGCCCTGCCAAAGGGGTACTCGACGCGGAACCTTTTTGCAATGGTCACTCCACCACCAACCTGGACAGTAGCGCCCGCACCTGAAGGTGTTCTGCAACGGTGCTGATGCGATACTCCTTGCGTGCCGTGAAGTCGATCACCCGCCCGAGGTCGTCGGCCACACCAAGGGCTGTGGGCCGCCCACCGCTGAAGACCATGGCCACATGTGTCAGTTCCTGCAGGCGACCGGACTGATGGCGCAGGGGTCGATAGATCCCCATGGCCTCCTGCACCAGGGCCATATCCCCGCCTTTCACCGTACGGTGGTGCGCACGCCTTCGGTGCAAGTCCCATGCCTGCGCATTGGCGCTGGCCGAGGTCCAGGCCCGCACGGGCAGTCGATCGAAGACATGGATGCTATCGATCGGTTGGGTCGTGGCCTTGGTGACCAGCAGGATCGCAGGCAACAGGAGCCATCGCATGGCACGAAGGTACCGCAGGGTACCTCGAAGCGCACCTACGACGGATCCCGGCCGCAAGGTGATGCACGGTCAGCGGCCAGCCACCGACCCGTTGAACAGAGGACCAGGCCCATGCCATTGGCAGGCGGGTAGCCGATCCCAACCCGATGCGGAAGCTTCCGTGCTTGGCTCATTCGTACCGGGGTGCTTGGAATTGATCCAGTTCTGTGCAACTTCGTGCCAACCCGTGCAACGATCACGGGCCTGAAACGACCATGAAGCGAACGGTCCGCGCACCCGAAGACAATTCAACCGGCACCCCCTTCACGCCCGCTGTGGAGGTTGGTGGTCTTTTATTCATCAGTGGTCAGATCTGCCAGGTGTTCAACACCGTAACGCTTCGAAAAGCCAGTATCGAGGAGGAAACCACCCAGGTGATGGAGAACCTGGGATCGGTACTGAAAGGCGCAGACATGGGTTTCGAACACCTGGTGAAGTGTACCATCTATATCACCAACCTGCAGTACTACGCTGAGGTGAGCAGGGTCTACCAAACCTATTTCAAGGAAGGAGACCCACCTGCACGCGAGACCGTGGGGGTGAAAGACCTCCCTCGTGGTGTGAACGTGATGATCAGTGCGATCGCAAGTCGCAACTGATGGTCCGGTGCAGGCACCTCAGCTCCGGAACAATAGCTGCACCCGCGAAAGCGCCGCATGTTCGGACTTGTTGGTGTGGCCGAAAGCGTCCGTGATCGCCACTGCGGTATCCAGCACCAGCCGCTTCATGCGTTGGTCGAATCGTTTCGCATGTTCGCGGTACGCATCGGCGAATCGTTGGTACGCCTGTTCGGCATCCAGGCCGTTGTCATTCGCGTAGTCAAAACTCATGGCGATGTACTCCGCGGCATCCACGCCGAATTCGTCGCGACTCTCCTCCAATGGCATCCAACGTTCCTTCACGAGTTCCTTCAGTGTTTCCACCTCCTCACCACGGACCCGGCCGTCGCCAGCGGCCACGCTGTAGAAGAGGAACCCCAGGTTGGTATAGATGTCGATGTATGTCTGTGCTGTGCTCATACCTCGAACTTAGCCAAGCCGCTCCATCCCTGACCTGACGGTCATCAGCCCAAGGACATGACATAGGGCAATAGAACGATGTCACTCATCACATTTCTTCTCCTCTTCCGCGGTGTAGGCGGGCCCGTACAACTGCCAGTCGCGCCGTTGCGTGCGGAACTCTCCAAGGCCGGATTCAAGAATGCCACCACGTACATCAACAGCGGCAATGCCTTGGTGCGCAGTATGCTTTCACGCGAAGAAACACTCGCCAAGGTGGCCGCGTTGTGCCTGAAGAAATTCAACTACGACCGGCCCATCTTCGCGCCGACCGCGGCGGAATGGGATGCTGTGATCAAGCGGGATCCGTTCCCGCAGAAGGCCGAGGGCAAGCATGTACATGCCGTGCTGCTCGCCGAAAATCCCAAGGCCGAGGCGGTGAAGAAGCTACAGGCCTTGGCCGTGGACGGTGAAGCACTGACCCTGCTGCGTGCGCCCATCG
>JADLAI010000252.1 GCA_020848295.1 Flavobacteriales bacterium | reverse complement strand
TTCATCCGCCCATGCCACGCAACTTCCTGATCCTCCTGTTGGGCATCGCCTTCGTCGGCGCATCCTGGTGGGTACGGGAACCGGATGCTGATCGCCAGCTTGAAAAAGAGGCGGCGCGGATCCAACGCGCATTGGATCTACAGGCGGTGGACCTACAGCGGGGTCTTCAACACTGGGCACGCGAGCTGGTCACGGTCGGTGCCGAGGAGTGGATGAGGCGTTATTCCGCTACCCTGGAGCGGGAGCGCCTGCGGTCGGGAACCATCTTCCTTGGATTCTCCAACGACAGTTTGATCTGCTGGTCGGGGCCATTGCCAGCCGATGCACAGGCCGTGCTAACCGGACCGGACCCCGCGCAACGTGTACTGCCCGACGCCATCCACCAACATGCATCGGTTCGGCATGGTTCCATCAGCCTTCACGCCCTGGGGCCGGTATGGATCACTCCGACCATCGAGAACCGCTACATCGAACGCGGGTTCCACCCCGGTCTGCATGCACCAAGGAACCTGATCAGTCAACCCGTGCAGGCCGCAGGGCCTCTCCTGCACGATGCCGAAGGGAAGCCGCTGATCCGACTCGCCTGGCGCGATGGCGCCCTGGATGTGGGGTCCTGGATCATCGTGAAGTTCATGCTCCTTCTGATCGGTGCTGCCTGTGCGCTACTGGTGATCTGGCGGTCCTGCATCAACCTCGCTTCGCGAGCGGGTCCTGGTGCCGCAGCCCTGCTCTTCGTCGTGGTGGTCTTCATCGCAAGATGGGTCTTCCTGTTGTTCATCCCGTCGGCCCCGTTCGATCGGTTACCCCTGTTCGATCCCGCCATCTATGCGGCCTCCTTTGCCTTTCCCTCCTTGGGAGACCTCCTCATCAACTCCACGCTTCTGCTGCTTGTCGCGCTGTTCATCCGCACCGTACGCACACGTTCCACGGATCACGTACCGCGCTGGGCCGTGCCCTTGCTCTGGGCACTTCTTTACGGCAGCGGCGCGTGGGTCACCCACACCCTCATCGGCCTGGTGAATGATAGCCGGGTTGACCTCGACCTGTACCACATCCAGAGCTTGAACGGTGTGAGTGCGGCGGCGGGCCTGTGCATCGCCCTGCTTTTCGCCGCCTGGCTTCTGGTGGCCGACATGGCCCTGCGGTCGCTCGTTTCCACGCATCCCGCTTGGTGGGCGTGGTCCATGGGCGTGGCCGGTCTCGTTCTGTCGATCCTGATCCACCACCACCTCGGCATCAAGGACACGATCCTGTTCCTGTGGCCGGTGCCCTTGTTGGTCCTGCTCTACCTGGCGGATCGGCGGAGGCTCCTGTTCGTTCACAGCTTGGTGGGCATTGCCGTGCTCGCGTTCGTGAGTTCACACATCCTTACCAAGTACACACGTGACCGCGAACATCGCGAACGGTTGGTCCTTGCTGAAAAACTCAGTGTGCGCGAGGATCCCGTGGTGGAGGCCCTCTTCCAGGAGGTCGCACCACTACTCCGGAAGGATCACGGTCTGCACGAACTCATCACATCATCCACCCCCTGTAACGCCAGCACCCTGGACGCCGCCGTACGGCAGTTCTTCCTTGGTGGCTTCTGGGAGCGCTATGATGTTCTCGTTTTCGCCTTCGATACGCAGGGCCAGTTGCGCTGTAGTACCAACGACCTGAAACCTCAGAGCTTGGAAAAGGTGGGGTCCGCCTATGTCGAACATCCTGCGCTTGCCGATATGCCCGATCTCTTCTTCGAGCAGACCGGCGTACCCGGCCCCTTCTACCACGCCCGCCTCGCGGTCATGCCAGCGGAGACCGACCAACCAGGACAACTCATCATTGAGCTGCATCCGCGCTCAGCAGCCCAAGCGCTCGGCTTCCCGGAGCTCTTGATCCCGGGCGAGGATCCGTTAGGAGAACGCGCCGAGCGTTATGCCATCGCGCGTTATGAGCGAGGTGTCCTCGCGGACCGATGGAACGTCCGGAACGCCCCACTCCGTTGGACACGTGATCTCGGCCCCGAGGCCTCGTTATGGTATGTGGAGAATGGCGTGGAGTTCCTTGCGCGCGGCTCGGTCGATGGCACCTTGTTGGCGCTCGGTATCCCCGTGCCACGCCTTCTTGATCGTGCCACCACCTTCAGCTACCTGTTCGCCCTGTTCTCGCTCCTGCTTGCCTTGGTCCTTTCATGTCGTGCTATCCTGAATGCCCGTGGACTACCTCGCCTGGGTATCGCGGGTAAGGTTCGGGCGGCACTGCTCGGATTCGCCGTGGTCGGTTTGTTCTTCTTCGGGCTGGGCGCACAGCAGCTGCTCACCCGGCAATACACCGATCGCGCCGAGGCCGACATCCTGGACAAGGCCCGGTCCGCACATGCCGAGCTTCAACAGAAGCTGGATGGTCAACCCCCGCTCGTACAAGGTCGATCCCGCTACCTCGAACATGTGCTCGCTCAGGTGAGCAACTCCCTCTTCACCGACATCACCCTCTATGACAAGACCGGCCACCTGGTCGCTTCCTCCCGGCCACAGGTCTTCTCCAGCGGCCTGCTCGGACCCCGCATGGATGCCGTCGCGTATGCGCGCCTCGTCGTGGAGCAACAAAGCGACCTCGTCCACCAGGAATCCATTGGCAAGGCGCGCTACCTCAATGCGTACATGCCCCTGCGCGACCGGCGTGGCCTTGTACTCGGCTACCTCTCCCTTCCCTCGTTCGCGGATCAGCGCCAGCAGGAACAGGACCGATCGGGTGTCCTTGTCGCCGTGGTCAACCTCTTCGTCCTCCTATTTGCGCTCAGCGTGTTGGTGGCCCTCTTCATCAGCAACTGGACCACACGGCCGCTGGACCTCTTGAAAAGAGCGCTCGCCTCGGTGGACCTGGAACGGGCGAATGAGCCGCTCGCGTACCGCGGCGAGGATGAAGTGGGCCAACTCGTTGACGTGTACAACCGGAAGGTGGAGGAACTGCGCGAAAGTGCCGAAAGGCTCGCGCGGAGCGAACGGGAAAGCGCATGGAAGGAGATGGCCCGCCAGGTGGCGCATGAGATCAAGAACCCACTTACACCAATGAAACTCGGGATCCAACATTTTCAACATACATGGGACCCGAACGCCTCCGATGCCAAGCAACGGCTCGATCGCTTCACCCGGAGCATGGTGGAGCAGATCGATGTGCTCGGACGTGTTGCCGGGGATTTCTCGCGATTCGCACAACTGAGCGCTGCGAATGAGGTGGTGCTGGAGGTGAATGAGGTGGCGCAAAGCGTGGTCGCCCTCTTCTCCGGGGAAACGAACACCGACCTCATCCTGAGGCCCGCTCCACCGCTCGTGGTGAACGTGGATCGCGAACACCTGGTGCGTGTCCTGAACAACTTGATCAAGAACGCCCTTCAATCCATACCGGATGGTCGGTCCGGCCATGTGGAAGTGCTCCTGTCGAAGGACGGCACACAGGCCTTGATCGAGGTGCGTGACAATGGCATCGGCATCAAGGAGGCTGATCGGGAACGGATCTTCACCCCCAGCTTCACGACCAAGAGCAGCGGCACCGGTCTTGGACTGGCCATGGTGAAACGCATGGTGGAGCAGGCTGGAGGCAGGGTGTGGTTCCAAACCCGGGAGGGCGAGGGGTCGAGCTTCTTCGTGGCTCTGCCGCTGTACACGTAGCGGATAAATTTGCCCCCGATCGGTCATCGCCATGATCGTCCCATGATCCATGAGCTACACCAACCTGCTTATCACTGACGCTGATAACGTCCGCGCCATCACCATCAACCGCCCCGACCAGCTTAATGCGCTGAACCGTGACACCATCACCGAGCTGGACCGTGCGCTCACCGAAGCGGATGCCGACAAGGCCGTCCGTGTGGTGGTGATCACCGGCAGTGGGCAAAAGGCCTTTGTGGCCGGTGCCGATATCAAGGAGTTCGCCAACTTCAGCGTATCTGAAGGCAAGTCCCTGGCCGCCGATGGACAGAAGAAGCTCTTCGATCATGTGGAACAGATGAGCAAACCGATCATCGCCGCCGTGAACGGTTTCGCACTTGGCGGTGGGCTGGAGCTGGCCATGAGCTGCCACATCCGCGTGGCAAGCGACAACGCCCGCATGGGCCTGCCGGAAGTGAGCCTCGGCGTGATCCCCGGCTACGGCGGCACCCAGCGACTTGCGCGTCTTGTTGGTAGGGGAAAGGCCATGGAGATGATCTTCACGGCCAGCATGATCAAGGCCGATGAAGCCCTGCAATGGGGACTGGTGAACCATGTGGTGCCGCAGGACCAGCTGCTGGCGAAGTGCAATGAACTGGCCGCTGCCATCATCAAGAACTCACCCACCGCACTCGCTGCGGCCATCCGTGCGGTGAACGCCGGTT
>JADLAI010000251.1 GCA_020848295.1 Flavobacteriales bacterium | reverse complement strand
GCTGGGGGCGGGCGGGGAAATGGCGGGTACGGGTATCTTTGTGGCCAAGCGACCGCACCCCCATGTCCAACGCCATTTTCCAAGTACCGGTACCGACCAACGAACCCGTATTGAGCTACGCTCCCGGAACCCCTGAGCGGAAAGCCCTACAGGCGGAAGTGGATCGGCGGTTGCGCTCCCGGATCGATGCGCCGATGTGGATCGCCGGGCACGCGATCGAGACGAAGGACCTGCGGAAGATGAGCCCACCGCACAAGCACACGCATAACCTGGGGTCCTCGCACCACGGTGAGGCCAAGCATGTGCGGGCCGCAATTGATGCGGCGTTGAAGGCGAAAGCGAATTGGGAGACCATGCCCTTCGAACAGCGTGCCGCCATCTTCCTGAAGGCTGCGGACCTGCTGGCCGGCCCCTACCGGGCGCAGATCAATGCGGCCACCATGCTGGCCCAGGGCAAGAACGCGTACCAGGCGGAGATCGACAGCGCGTGTGAGCTGATCGACTTCCTGCGCTTCAATGTGTACTACGCCCAGCAGATCCTGCGCGATCAACCCATCAGCTCCCCGGGTGTGTGGAACCGCTTGGAGTACCGGGCGCTCGAAGGCTTCGTCTTCGCCCTCACCCCGTTCAACTTCACGGCCATCGCCGGCAACCTGCCCAGCAGCTGCGCGCTCATGGGCAATACCGTGGTATGGAAATGCGCGGACAGCCAGTGTTACAGCGCCCAAGTGATCATGGAGGTCTTCATGGCCGCCGGTCTACCTCCGGGGGTGATCAACCTGATCCACGTGAGCGGGGCGATGGCCGGGGATGTGATCTTCAAGCACAAGGACTTCGCAGGCATTCATTTCACCGGGAGCACCGGGGTCTTCCGCCAGATCTGGAAGACCATCGGCGAGAACCTGCCGATGTACCGCAGTTACCCGCGCATCGTGGGCGAAACGGGTGGCAAGGATTTCGTGATCGCGCACCCGACCGCGGATCCGAAGGTGGTGGCCACGGCCCTGAGCCGCGGGGCCTTCGAGTTCCAAGGGCAGAAGTGCAGTGCCGCCAGCCGGGCCTACATTCCGGAGAGCCTGTGGCCAGCAGTGAAGAAGGAATTGCTCGCCGATCTGGCCGACATGAAGATGGGCGATCCGCGCGAGTTCACCAACTTCATCGGCGCAGTGATCGATGAAAAGAGCTTCGACAAGATCGCGGGCCACATCGATGCCTTGAAGAAGGATAAGAAGAACATCCAGGTGATCGCCGGGGGGAAGTACGACAAGAAAGAGGGCTACTTCATCGAACCTACGGTGGCCGTGACCAAGGACCCCAAGAGCGTGACGATGTGCGAAGAGATCTTCGGACCGGTGCTCACCATCTACGTGTACAACAGCGCACGGTGGACCGAGACGCTCAAACTGATCGATGCCACGGGCGAATATGCGCTCACCGGCTCGGTGATCAGCAACGACAGGGCGAGCATCCTGGAGGCCACGGAGGTACTGCGGCACGCAGCGGGCAACTTCTACATCAACGACAAGCCCACGGGTGCGGTGGTGGGCCAGCAACCCTTCGGCGGCGCGCGCGGCAGCGGCACGAACGATAAGGCGGGCAGCTACTTGAACCTGATCCGGTGGGTGAGTCCGCGCACGATCAAGGAGACCTTCGTTCCCCCGACGGACCACCGGTATCCTTTTTTAAGCTGAACCGCGACCGATCCGAGCCGTGACCCGGCCGAGGGTCAAGAGCCTTATATGTTCGGGCAGTGACCCAGTGCGAGCATCTGCTCATGTAGGGGCCCGGCACCTGCCGTATTGAACGCATCCAGGAAGCTGCGAGGGCCGCTGCCATCACCCATGCATCCCTGCCCTTTCCGACCAAGAACAGGGCCAACGCCCTGATACCACATCCGAAACACCTCGGAACCTTCTCACGCTCAACCCCGTATGAACGGTCGAAGGCAACTCTCCGCCCTCGCCTCCTTCCGTGGATCTACGCCCGAAGCGCACCAAACACAAAGTCCTGTATGCGGTCTATGCAGCGCTTCTGGGCCTTTGCCTCATCGTACTCGGCGTAGCCCATCGCAACGACCGCAAGGCTCGCAAGGCGTCGGGCATCACCCAGCTTCGGAGCATCACCTCCACCGTATCGGAGGAGATCGGTGCGCACAACGTGCTCGGCCTGCTCGAACGGTATGCCGATCCGGGCCTGATCATCAAGAGGACACAGGATGCACGATACTTCGTGCTTCATGAGCGCCTGCGCAAGGCGGCCTATCGCAACGCCCTGGAAAGCCCCCTGGAACTGGTGGTGCTCGATCCGAAGCAACAAGAGATCCAGGTGCTGGTGACCTCGGCCGAGAAGCCTCGCTACCGGGCGCCTTGGGCGGGGGATCGGGCCGCACTGCGGAAAGCCTTCGGGA
Organism: Flavobacteriales bacterium; assembly: GCA_020848295.1. Taxonomy (GTDB): domain Bacteria; phylum Bacteroidota; class Bacteroidia; order Flavobacteriales_F; family PHOS-HE28; genus PHOS-HE28. The sequence continues at coordinate 14,223 of JADLAI010000251.1, read as the reverse complement.
ATGCGGGCACCTTGGAAGTGGGAACGGGAAATGCACGCGAGCTCGTGGTCTTCGACATCGTCACCGACCCCACCGGTGCCACCGTGGCCATGGTGGTGGCCCGCACCCCTACTGCCGCCTACGAAGCCGCTGCGGTACGCGCGTTGCTTTGGCAGATCGGCTTCGCGGTGCTCCTCTTCGGCACCGCGGGTTTCCTCCTCTTCCGCTACGTGGGGCGCTGGCTCAAGGTGGACGAGGAAGCCCAGCAGCGGCTGAAAGAACGCCACGAGGACATGAATGACAGCATCGCCTATGCGGGAAAGATCCAGCGGGCCTTGGTACCCTCGGCCCTGGTGTATGATGAGCTCTTCGCGGACTCGTTCGTCATCGACCGGCCCAAGGACGTGGTGAGCGGCGATTTCCATTGGGTGTACCGGATCGATGCCCAGCGCTGCTTCGTTGCTGCGGCCGACTGCACCGGCCATGGACTCCCCGGGGCCATGATGGCCGCCATCGGCTGTTCCCTGCTCAACGAGATCGTGCCGCAGCATGCGCACAAGGATCCTTCGGAGGTGCTCTCCATCCTGCATGAACGCATGGTGGCCAGCCTGAACCAGCAGGGGAAACAACGCGGGGCCGGCGACGGCATGGACCTGGCCCTGTGCCGGGTGGACCGAGCCGCCAAGGAGATCCTTTTCGCTGGGGCCTACCGGCCGGTGTACTGGTTGCACCAGGGCCAATTGAGCGTGATCAACGGCGACCGGCGGCCTGTCGGAGGAGGCCACATCGGCGAGGAAAGGCGCTTCACCACCCATAAGTTGGCCTACTCCGAAGGGGACCGCATCTACCTGTTCAGCGACGGGTACGTGGACCAGTTCGGCGGCCCGGAGCGCAAACGCTTCATGACCTCGCGCCTGCAGGAATTGATCCTGGGCAACCAACGGCTGGGAATGAAGGAGCAGGCCCGTGTGATCGAACAGGCCTTCCTGGATTGGAAAGGCCCCATCGAGCAGATGGACGATGTGTGCATGCTCGGCCTGGCCGTATAGGCCCCCTTGCGGATCGGGCCATCCCCCTATCTTTGGACGATGCCCCAACGGGCAAACCGAAAGCGATGGCAACGAAAGCAGAGCTGATCACCCGGCTCGAGGAGATCACGGCCCAGGAGGATGTGGAGATCGCATCCGAGGCCGTGGAAGGCGTGAAAGAGGCGTATGAGGCCCTGGTGGCCGCATCCCTGCAACAGGAACACCACGACCCACAGCTGGAAGGCGGGCCCACGGAAACACCGGTCGAAGCACCGAATGGCGCCCCCATCGCGATGGAATCAGCCCCCCTCAGCGATGAGGAGGACAAACGATTCAAACAACTGCTCGACCTCTTCAACCAACGGGTGAACGACATCCGCCGGAAGAAGCAGAAGGAGGAGAACGAGAATCTGGAGGCCAGGAAGGCCATCATGGAGGAGCTGAAGAGCCTGATCGCCGGAGAGGAGAACATCGGCACGGCCTTCCAACGGTTCGCCGAACTTCAGGAGAAGTGGAAGACCATCGGTCCGGTACCGCAGCAACACTACCGCGACATCCAGAACGACTACTCCCACCTGCGGGATGAGTTCTTCTACCACATCCGCATCTACAAGGAGTTACGCGACCACGACCTGCGGAAGAACACGGCCCTGAAACAGGCACTGATCAGCGACGTGGAAAGCCTGGCCCAGAAGGACAACGTGAAGGAGTTGGAACACGGCGTGCGGGAGTATCAGGAGAAGTGGCATGCGATAGGTCCTGTATTACGCGAGGAGTGGGAGGCGATCCGCGACCGGTTCTCCACGGCCACCCGTGTCATCTACGACAAGATCCATGAGCATTACCGGATCAGGCGTGCGGAGCACGAGGCGAACCTGAACGCCAAACAAGCCCTGGTGGAGAAGGTGAAGGCGGTGACGGACCAACTTGGGGATGCCGCCTCGAAGGAGTGGCGAACGATGACGGACCAGGTGCTGGAGTTGCAGAACGCATGGAAGCAGATCGGCTTCGCCACCAAGAAGGACAACGAGCGGATCTGGAAGGAATTCCGTGCCGCATGCAACGTGTTCTTCGATGCCAAGAAAGCCCATTTCGACAAGCTGAGGGACCAGTACAAGGATGTACGCGAAAAGAAACAGGCACTGGTGGAAGAGGCGCTGAAACTGAAGGACAGCACCGAATGGCGCCAGACGGCGGACAAGCTCAAACACCTGCAGCAGCAGTGGAAGGATGCGGGCAGTGCGGGGCCGCGCGACGAGAACCGCCTGTGGATCCGCTTCCGGGAGGCCTGCGACCAGTTCTTCCATAACCGGAAGGCCGTCTTTGAGAAGATGGATGCGGAACAGGCCGTACACGCCCAGACCAAGGAAGCACTGATCGCGGAGATCGAAGCCTTCGTACCCAGCGGCGATCGCCCCAAGGACATGGAGGCGCTCAAGGCCTTCTCGGCCCGTTGGATGGATTCGGGCCGTGTATCACCGAAGTTGTACGATGCGTTCAGTACGCGTTATCGCGCCGCACTGGACAAACACTATGGCCAGCTGAAGTTCGAAGGAGAGGAACGCCGCCGGATCCAGTTCCAGGACCGGGTGGATGAGATGAAGGCGGGCCCCGACGGAAAATACATGATCGAGAAGGAGAGCCGGTTCGTGAAGCGCAAGATCGAGGAGTTGGAATCGGAGATGCGCGGCATGGAACGGAACATGGGGATGTTCAACTTCAAGAGCAGCAGTGGCGAAGCGATGAAGAAGGACATGGAGAAGAAGATCGAGAAACTGGCGCGCGATGTGGAACGCCTCAAAGGGCAGCACCGGGAACTCCTGAAGGAACTGCGGTGAGCGCGGAGCAGCTCGTGCTCGGGATCAACATCCCCGTGGCCTGGGGGGAACAGGATGCCTTCGGGCACCTGAACAACGTGGTCTATTTCCGGTACTTCGAGAACGTACGCATGTACTACCTGGAGCGCATCGGTGTGCTGGCATCCTTGGAGAAGGAGCGGATCGGAGTGATCCTGGCAAGCACCACTTGCGACTTCCACAAGCCTGTGGTGTGGCCATCGGCCTTGCACGTGCGCACGGGATGCACCCACATTGGGAACACGAGTTTCACCATGGAATACCGGATCACCGATGCGCACGGCGCCTTGGTGGCCACCGGGAGAAGCGTACAGGTGATGTACGATTACAACAAGGGGTGCAAGACCGCCATCCCGCCGGATACACGTTCATCCATCGAAGCCATACAACGCAGTTACTGATACGATGGAGAAGAAACGGTCGATCATGGGTGACAGGGTGCGAAAGTGCGAGAGACGTGGCTCTCGCACCCTCGCACTTTCGCACCCCATGGCTCATTCTGACCAGGAAGATCGAGAGACCGGATCTTCATCACCGGTTCAGTAACCTACGGTCATGCGCGGCGTACTTCCTCTCCTACCCGCCTTGCTGATCGCTTGTGGGCAGCCGGGCGAGCGATCGAGCACCGACGTCCGATCGGGTGAGGTCGTACCCCTGGATCGCTTGCTCGGTGATTGGTATGATATGCAGGACAGTGGGCGAACAACCGTATTGGAGCATTGGGAGCGTGGCTCGGATGGAATGCCGGTCGGGGTCGGATATGTCCTTTCCGGCCGGGACACGGTATTCATCGAACACCTCGGGATCGTCCTCCGGAACGACACCTTGCACTACGCGGTGAGCATTGGCCGCGACGGAGGGGAGGCCGTACTGTTCAAGCTGATCCACGATCGGGACAGCCTTGTCTTCAGCGATCCGCAGCACGATATGCCGCAGCGCATCGTGTACATACCCCAGGGGAATGATGCGTGGCACACGATCGTGAGCGGCACGAACAAGGGGGTGACCCGAACAGCACATTACCATTTCAAGCGGGTCACCGCCGCCCCCCCGACCCCATGAAACCATGGGACCGCGAACGGTTCCTGGACCGGCTGCGGTCCTGGTTGCTCGGATCGGCCGCACTGGTACTGATCGGCCTCGTGTTCTACCTCGGCACACGGTCCGAACGCAGCGGTTTCGTACGAGAGGTCATCGATCCCGGCTTCAAACGGATCAGCACCCCTGTACTGAACGCCTTCCGTGGCGAACCGCCAACCGTGGCCCGTTTGGTCCTGAGCCTGCCTCCCATGTCATGGGATAGCCTTGGCGCATGGAGTGAACGTGCCTATTTGAAGCAGCGCATCGCCGTAGCGGCCAAGCCGCCGGCGAGCGAAGCTCGGCTCTTGATCGGCGACCGGGACCTACCGGCTCAACTTGGTGTGCATAGCGGTGCGTTCCCGATGGGTCGTCCGCGTTTCTGGCCATTCGAAGTAGCTCTCGCCGCGGGCGATACGGTGCTCACCATGCAGCGGTTCGAAGTGTGTTCATTCACTGACGCCTCCATCCTCTGGTCGGTATTGTTCCAAGTGGTGATGGCCGACCAAGGCGCCGTAAGCCCCAATACCATGGTGGCGGAAGTGACCGTGAACGACCACGACCTTGACCTATGTGCCCTGATCGGAACGGTGGACCACACCATCCTGGCACGTGTGCCGGGTGCCACCGGCCATGTGTTGCGGTATGACGATGCGCTCTACCTCAACGCAAGGGCGGAGATGAACGAGCGAAAACGTCCGAGCAGGATGCCCACCCAGGCCGATTGGCTGGCCGCACCGTTGCTGATCCAAGGTGGGGATGACCGGTATTCCGGAACGGCACGGTCCGCCGTTCGTCGACTGGAAGCATTCCGGGCTGGTCAATTCCCGGCCTCCACCGTGTTCGAGCCCCATGCGTTGGCACGCATCATGGCGTTGAGCGACCTGTTCGGCACGCAGGATCATCTGGATTGGTGGAACCTGCGGTTCCTGGTCGATAGCCTGAGCGCGGACCTGATGGTGCTGCCCCTGCCGCTCCTGCGCCACGCACCAATATCCTCCATCCTGGGCCAACAGGTGCAGGAGCGAACAGCGGATCCGGGCCGTGCTTTCGTGGACCGTGCGTTGGAGGATCAACGGATCCATGACCTCTATCTCGCCTATCTCGACACCTTCTCCAGCGAAGGCTGGTGGGAAAGCACGGGTGCGCGTACACGCCCCGTTTGGGATGCTGCCCGCAAAGTGGTGAACGCCGACAAACCACACCTTGACCTGGATCTGGACGAGGTGCTGCATGATCGCACCGTGATCCGGCAGTCCCTCTATCCGCAGGACATCGCCCTGGCTTATGTGAACGATACATTGGCCAGCACGGATGGGCTGGTCCTGGCCAACGTTCATGGGCTGCCCTTCGATGTGGTGGGCGTGGTGCTCACTACAGGGGACAGCATCATTTTCCACCTTCCCCTGCGGGTGGAGCCCCGATCGCGCGACCGCCCGTTACGGTATACCTACCTTCCATTGGACCTGCCCGGCAGCCCCAGGGAGATCCTGATCCGCCTCGGCCCGGCCCTGCCACCACGTGGGGTGCGCATCCGGACGTGGAGCAGCCTCGGATCCAATTGAACCATTGGACCAGAGGAATTAGCTTTACCCGCACAACAAATCAGAACGAACATGGGCATGATGAAGGAATTCAAGGAGTTCGCGATGCGCGGCAACCTGATCGACATGGCGGTCGGTGTGGTCATGGGCGCCGCCTTCGGCAAGGTCGTGAGCGGCTTCGTGGATGGCATGGTCATGCCCGTGATCGGCAAGTTGACCAGCGGAGTCGATTTCAAGCAGATGAAGTGGGTGATCCAGGATGGGGTCGCTGAAACGAAGGACGCCGCCGGTAATGCGGTCGCCGCAGTGCCCGAAGTGGCCATTCAATACGGCGCCTGGATCACGACGATCATCGACTTCACGATCGTGGCTTTCGCGGTGTTCATGGTGATCAAGGCCATCAATGCCGCCAAGAAGAAAGAGGCTGCCGCTCCGCCTCCCGGCCCCAGCAACGAGGAGAAACTGCTGATGGAGATCCGTGATGCCCTGAAGAAATAACGCGCACCGAACGCGCATGGCAATGAAGCCCTCGGCATTGGCCGAGGGCTTCATTGCTTCAGACCGGCAGCTACGGTCCAGTGCTACCGCGTGTGCGCTCCAGCGAAAAGCGCTTCGAGCATGCCACTGGTCCGTACTTCGGCCGATGTACCCGACCAGAGCCTTCCTTGGTGGATCAGGAGGATGTGATCGCAAAGGTCCAGGGAGGTGTGCAGGTCGTGGGTGGAGAGGATGATCAGTTCACCACGGTCCCGAGCGAGCTTCTGCAAGGTGTGCAGCAGCCGCACACGGTTCACCAGATCAAGGAATGCCATGGGCTCATCGAGCAGGAGAAGCGGTGTGTTCTGCGCCAATGCCCGGGCGATCATGACCCGTTGGGCTTCGCCATCGCTGAGCCGGTCGAGCGATCGTGTGGCGAGGTGTTGCACATCCATGGTCTGCATCGCCCATTCCACCACTTCGACATCGGCGGCGCTCAACGTACCGAAATGACCGGTCCATGGCTGCCTGCCCAGGCCGACGATGGTGCGTACATCGAGCAGCCCGGTCTGTGGGCGGCCGGTGAAGACCACCGCCACCTGGCGTGCGCGCTCTGCCGCACTTGATCCTGCAAGATCCTTCCCATCAAGGGAGATCCTCCCCCGTAAAGGGAGCAGCAGACCGGCAAGCGTATTCAGCAGGGTGCTCTTCCCCCCCCCGTTCACCCCGATCAAGGCCACACACTGGCCCGTGCTCAACTCCAGATCAATATCCGTGATCAGTGCTTCCTTGCCGTGCCCCACGGCCAGTGATCGGAGTTGCAGCAGTGGTCTCATGCCGTTCGCGCCCATTTCTTCCCACGCCAAAGTACCCAGGCCACCACGGGTGCACCCAGCAGCGAGGTCACCGCATTCAGTGGGAGCGCGGCAGGCCCTGGCCACTTCACGATAAGACCACAGAGCAAGGCGAGCATGCCCCCCATGGCAATGGTCATGGGCAGCAGGACCCGGTGATCACTTGTTCGGCATAAGGCCCTTGCCACATGCGGTGTAGCCAGGCCCAGGAATGCGATGGGACCACAGAATGCCGTGATCGTACCGGCGAGCAGACCGGTGGTCCACATGATCGTTCGCCGTAGACCGGGCACAGCGACACCGAGGCTACTGGCATATTCATTCCCGAGCAGTAGGGCATTCAGCGGCTTCATCAGTAGGAGCGCGACCACCAGGCCCAGTAGGACCGGCAAGGCCAGCCAAGGGAGCTGTGTGCGCACCACATTATTGAACGAACCCATGCCCCACAGCACGAACCCCCGCAGCGCACCTTCCGGAGCCACCACTTGCAACACATCGATGAGCGCCCCGCACAGATAACCCACCATCAGACCGATGATCAAGAGACCCACCCCATCGCCCATCCGCCCATCGGCGAGCATGATGAGGAACAACACGGCCATGGCACCGAAAAAGGCACCAAGTACGACCGCCGCATGGACCGGGATCAGGTCCATGGCCCATAAGGGTCGTGCCAGGATCAACATGGCCACACCGAGGCTTGCACCGGAACTCAGCCCAAGCACCGAAGGTCCGGCAAGGGGGTTCCGGAACAAGGTCTGCATGAGCAACCCGCAGGCGGCCAACCCCGACCCGGCCAGTACGGCGGTCCAGGCCGCAGGCAGGCGCACTTCGTGCAGGATACGGGCTGCATTCCCACCCATGCTCCGGCTGAATAGGGCATCGATGACCGAATCCATGTTGAGGGACACCGACCCGACCAGCAGGTGCAGGAAGAACAGGACGACGGATAGGAGCAATAGCACCAGCAAGAGCGCAATGTTCCGACCCGTCATGGCACGAATGTAGGTCCTCGATCCCGGAACGGTGGTTGCTGGATACTTTCGCGGTATGCGCCATGCTTTGTTGTTCCTGATCCCGCTTTTGGTGGCCTGTGGCTCCCAACGTCGTCAGCTCGATGCGGCCAGGGTCTACGAAGAAGGTGGCATGCACTGGGAGGCCTATTCGGCATACCGGGAGCTTTACACCCGTAAACCCACGATGGCGACGGCGCATGTGGGCATGCAACGGGCAGCCAAAGCCCTGGTCATGGGGAAGGCCGCCGCCGCCATTGCTGCATACGATAACGGTGATATCAAGGGTGGCGATGGGATGCGGGATGAAACGGCCACGTTCCGACGCCGGTTCGCCACGGACGGCGTAAGCCTACAGGAGGAGCCCGGACTGGAGGCCGCTCGATCGCAGGCCCTGGCCCGCGAAGCGCGGAATGCCATGGAACAGGCGGAGACCGCTTACCGGGCCTCGAAATTCGAGGAGGCGGCCATCGCCGCCACCCGTGCCTTGGAATTGGACCCGACCCTGAAGGAGGCCGAATACCTGCAACGCGTGGCACAGCTGGAAACCCGGTACCAACAGGCCTTGCGAGCGGAAGAACTGGGACTCCTGCACGACGCGTACCGGGCCTATTCCTGGATCACGGAGAAGGACATCGGGTACAAGGATGCGTGGCAGCGGCTCGCATCGATACGCGAGCGCGTGCATTTCACCTTGGCGATCGTGCCCCTGTACAACAACGGGATCTACACCGTGATGCTGGGTGGCACACCCGGTCTGGTGGAGCAGCAACTGATCGCGAACATCGAAAGCGCGATCCTGGCCTTGAACGATGCCTCGATCATCCTGGTGGACCGCGATCGCACCGATGTGCTCCTGGCGGAACAACAACGCAGCATGGAGGCGACATACGATGAGCGGTACGTGGTGAACGCCGGGCGGTTGATGGGAGCGGCACGGGTACTGGCACCCCGGATCATCCGTTTCGACGATATCCTGAACCGGCACATCGAGGTGCAGATCCAGATCATCGACACCGGTACGGGGCGGATCGAGCTTTCGCAGGTGCTCGGCGTGACCAAGGATGAATTGCGGACCGGGAACACGAGGACCCAGTTGATCGAGCTGGTGGCAGGGAAGATCGCGCGGTCCATCGCCGCTTTCAAGCCCGCACCGGTGCCAACGGAAGAGTAGCAGGAAGGACAGGCGCGATGCAGGGCCGATGCGGATAGGTGATAAGTTCGCCCACTGATCGGAACAAGAATGAAGAAGCGACCGGCAAGCGGCATGGGAGGGCTGGTGTACAGCACCAACCGGGGGGTGAGCACGGCGAGCAACCCGACCACCCTACCGCCACAACAGCAGGACCTGCGCATTCATCTGGACCGACTGGGGGGGAATAAGGTGGTCACGCGGGTGGTCGGATTCATCGGCAAGGAAGCGGACCTTCAGGAATTGGGGAGGGCGCTCAAGCAGAAGTGTGGGGTGGGCGGCAATGCGAAGGATGGAGTGGTCCTGCTGCAAGGTGACCACAGGGAGAAGGTGCTGGCCTATCTTGCGGACGCAGGTTACAAGGCCAAGCGATCAGGCGGATGAGCGATCGAGGAACCCGATACCCGGCGGCCAAGCAGCCCAACTGCCCCGACTGTGGCATCGCGATGGAAACCGGTTTCATCCCGGACACATCCAATGCGTTCATCCACGAAGCAAGCAGTTGGGTAAGTGGCGAAGCCAAGGAGGCATTCTGGAACGGGCTGGACCTCAAAGGCCGACTGGCATTCCCGATCCGGAGCTACCGTTGTAGCCGTTGTGGCCTGCTCCGGGAGTATGCGTTCACACCCTCGTTCCGCCACGGGTGATACCATTTACGGATTCAAGACCGGCCAAGAGATGCGCCGCGATCCTTACGAAGGACGATACGTGGAACAGGTTGCGAAGCAGGGCCTACGGAGCGACCTTGCCGGAAAAGTCGCACGGACAAAGAGCAAGCAGGTCGGGTGGAAATGATGGTGAAAGGGCATCAAGGCAGGCCGCACCAGTAGGAAGCCTTCTCGCCGTCCAACCGGTTCAGCAAGGGCAATTCCATTCCGGGAGCAACGAGGAGCAGGTCGTAGGCATCAATGGGCGTGAGGTAGCCCTCCCCTTCCTTGGTCACTTCCATGGAAAGCTGCTGGTCGCTCACGCGCTCATTCCGCGGCTTCACCAATCCTTCGCGCAGCAAGCCGCCTTCGCCGATCCCTGTTCGTTTGGTGAACGTGCGTATGTCCATGTATCCTTTCAACAAATGGTACCGAAGGATCTCGGCCCGTTTGGCGCGCCAACCATCCCTTCCTGCATTCACACGCATCTCCTCTACGGCTATGAACTGCGCCTGGGTCGGTTCGGCATAGGTTTCCTTGAAGGGAGCCTGTGGTGCGGGATCATTCTTCAACTCGAGGAACAGCGGAGCGCTCTTTCCAGGCCGCACCAGGACCAGTTCCTTGTCGGGGATGTACAGGAGGAATGTCTCACCCTTTTCAGTGGGCACATATCCATAGTAACGTTGGAACTCGCTCCACTCCTCGCGTTTCCGCACAAGGCCACATCGGACCAACGGCCCGAGTGAGGCATGGCGGCCCAGGAAATCGCTCAGTTCCTCATACCCTTGTTCCCGCGACCGTTGAATACGGCTCCAGCGGGCCTCGAACACCTGTGCGGACATGGTGCCAAGGTCCGGCGAGAAGAAAGCCGTGGCCAGAACCCCGGATCGGGGTTACCAACATCCGCATGTTCCGTCCGGGTCGCATTGGCGTGATCCCCTTGATCGGCGGGGCCTCCATGAGTTCCGTGGCCATTCGACAGGGGCACCGGAATCTATCAACACCGCCGTTGTTGATCGGATCCAGGGAGCGGCATCCAGGGAGCACTCGATCCCTTCTCACCATGAAGCTTGAACCGATCCGCTTGCTTTTTCCGCAGGACCCCTCCGAACGGGTCGTCCTGCGAAAAGATCGCGGCGCAGCTTTGGACCACCCCTTACTGGGAAATGGTTTAACACCTCAACCCCGATTGAGTACCGACCCCGGTCCAGATGGCCTATACAGGGCCAACACGGTCAGCGGTAACAAGGGGGCGCCGTTCAATAGGCGGAGAGGCGTTCGACGGCCGCCTTCAACCTGCCCTTCGGCAGGAAGCCCTGCTCCAGCGGAATGGCGAAGGGTACTGGCGTATCCCAACTGGCCACACGCACAATGGGTGCATCCAGGTGCTCGAACGCATGTTCGGCGATAAGGGCGGCCAGCTCCCCTCCGAGACCGGCGGTGAGCGTATCCTCGTGCAGTAACAGCACCTTACCGGTCTTTCTTGCGCTGGCCAGGACCGTATCCACATCCAGGGGTACAAGCGTGCGCAGGTCAATGATATCGATGTCGATACCGGTCTCCTTTTGCACGTCCGAGGCCCAATGCACGCCCATGCCGTAGGTGATGATGCTCATGGCCACGCCCTCGCGCACCACCCGCGCCTTCCCGAAGGGGATGCCGTAGGGTTGTTCCGGCACCGGTCCGTTGATGCTGCGGTACATGGCCTTGTGCTCGAAGAACATCACTGGTCCGGGATCCTCGAAGGCGGTCATCAGCAGCCCTTTGGCATCGTACGGGTTGCTGGGATAGGCCACCTTCAGCCCGGGTGTCTTCACGAACCACATCTCGTTGCTCTGGCTGTGGAAGGGGCCTGCACCCACACCGGCACCGGTGGGCATGCGCACCACCACATCGGCGTGCTGTCCCCAGCGGTAATGCATCTTCGCCAGGTTGTTGCAGATCTGGGTGATGCCCTCACTGACGAAATCGGCGAATTGCATCTCCATCATGGCCTTCATGCCCTTGATGCTGAGGCCGAGGGCGGTGCCCAGGATCGCGCTCTCGCACAAGGGAGTGTTCCGCACCCGGTCCTTGCCGAAGCGGTCCACGAAGCCCTCGGTGATCTTGAAGGCGCCACCATACTCGGCGATGTCCTGGCCCATGAGCACCAGGTTGCCGTGGCGCTCCATGCTTTGGGCAAGGCCTTCTTGTATCGCGTCGATGAAGCGTTTCTCGGGATGGGAGTTGGTTGTCGGTTGTTGGATCGCGGTCTGGATGGTCGGCAGACCGGGAACCGACAACTGAGAACTGTTCGCTGGTGCGTAGACGTCGCCAACTTCAACTTCTTCCACGGGTACCGGCTCCGGCTCCTCGAATGCATGCTTCAGATCCTCCTCGATGCCATCCTTCAGCCGGGTGCGGATCGCATCGCGTTCGGCCACGGTGAGGATGCCCTGCTTCAGCAGCCAGGCCTCGAAGTTCATCACCGGGTCCTTGCGGCCCCATTCCTCAAAGAGCTCCTTGGGCACGTACTTGGTGCCGCTGGCCTCTTCATGGCCCCGCATGCGGAAGGTGATGCACTCCACCAGGATCGGGCGCGGGCGTTCGCGCACGCTATCGGCCAGCCGGGCGATGTTGTCATACACCTCCAGGATGTTGTTACCGGCGATCTGCACGGCCTCGATCCCGTAGCCGATGGCCTTATCGGTGAAGTGCTTCATCCGGAACTGCTCGCTGCTCGGCGTGCTCAGCCCGTAGCCGTTGTTCTCGATCACGAAGAGCACGGGCAGGTCCCAGACCGCGGCGACGTTCACGCTCTCGTGGAAATCCCCTTCGCTGGTGGCCCCATCGCCGGTGAAGACGATGGTACACCGGTGTTCCTTCTTCAGTTTGTGCGCCAGCGCGATGCCATCAGCGATGCCCATCTGAGGGCCGAGGTGGGAGATCATGCCCACCACTTTATGCTCCTGGCTGCCGAAGTGGAAACTACGTTCACGGCCCTTGCTGTACCCGGTGACCTTGCCCTGCCACTGCGCGAAGAGCTTGCGGAAAGGCATGCCACGTGCGGTGAACACGCCCAAATTGCGGTGCATCGGCAGGATGTACTCATCAGGATGCAACACCATGGCAGCACCCACACTGATGGCCTCCTGCCCGATGCCGCTGAACCACTTGCTGATCTTGCCCTGGCGCAGCAAGCTGAGCATCTTCTCCTCGATGATGCGCGGAAGGACGAGTTTCTCGTAGGTATCGATCAGAAAGGCATCGCTGTGGACCCCGCGTTCGAAATGCAACTGGCGATCCTCGGTCGTAAGGGTGGACATGATTGGCTGAACTGCTGCGGGTGCAAAGGTATCCGGAGGTGGTCGCAAGGGATCGGAAGTTGTCAGCGCCCACCTGTTGGATGGTCAGGGCCGTTGATGCAGCTTGGGGTCGAAGCACCTTATTTCGCAGGCGAGTAATGGAAAGGAGGATGGAGCGGATGGCATACCTCGGCGATGAACTCGAGCTCTTCCAGCATGCGATGAACTGGAAGTCGTATTGGTCGTCGGTGGTGGCTCCTTATGTGGCGGGGCAGGTGCTCGATGTGGGTTCGGGCTTGGGGGTGAATGCCCCCTTCCTCCTGAATCACAACGTGACGGGATACACCTTCCTGGAGCCCGACCAGGACCTTCTGGCCCGAACACCGACGAGTGCCTTACCCACGCACATCGCACAACGTTCCATCGCAGGGACCACGAAGGACCTTTGCGGGGAGCGATACGACACCCTGGCGTACATCGATGTGCTGGAGCACCTTGCCGACCCGGCGGATGAGCTGAAGCGTGCCATGAACCTGTTGACGACCGGAGGCCACATCGTGATCGTGGTGCCGGCCTTCCAATTCCTATATGGCCCGTTCGACAAGGCGATCGGGCACTTTCGGCGATACGACCGCCGCAGCCTTCGCCACATCCTTCCATCGGACGCGAGGATCATCCGGATGCGATACCTGGATAGCGCCGGGCTACTGCTCTCCTTGGGGAACACCCTGCTCCTACGGCGATCCACACCCACATCGGGGCAGATCGCCTTCTGGGATCGGCGCATCGTTCCGGTCAGCCGACTATCGGACCGGTTGTTCGGGTACACCTTCGGCCGATCGCTCGTCGCCATTCTTCGCAAGGGCTGAGGCTACCTTCACCCCATGATCCCTTCGATGGAAAAAGGTCGCCTCGGCGGGATCCCATTCACTGCTCTGTTCGTAGGGTTGGTCCTCGGGATCCTCCTTTGGAACACCACGCTCCGAGGCCGTCTGTTGCTGCAACATCGCACAGAGCTCGGCGGGGTGGAGCACAATGTGATCCATGGCATCCAGAAGGTGATGTTGGGGCAGACCCTGTATGAGGATCCCGAGCGACCACCGTTCGATGTGATCCAATACACACCCGGCTATTACGTGCTATGTGCCTCGATCGGGAAGGTGATCGGCCTGGAAGGGGACGACGCACGGAGCATCTTCCTCCTCTCGCGCACGGTCTCACTACTGCTCTGGGTGCTCACCGGCACCCTCGTTCATGCGGCCTGCCGGGTCG
>JADLAI010000250.1 GCA_020848295.1 Flavobacteriales bacterium | reverse complement strand
GCGTCTGCTGGGTGGGCGATGGGAAGGTGAGTTCCGGGAGGATGGTGGTGATGGCGTTCCGTGGGGTCACCTCGCCGCACTCCACATCGCCATTGAGGTCGGTGCGGATGATGAGCAGGTCCAATTCACCTCCACCTTGATCGACGGCGCCGGTGAGGAGGAAACCGTCCGGAAGGGCGGTGAGGTTGCTGGCATAGTGATTGACAAGGGTCTGCGACTGTGTGGTCGGGCCATAGGTCTTCGTCCAGAGGCGATCCCCCGAATGCGAGATCCCCATCAGGAACAACCGCTCTGGCGTGGACCCCATGAGTCGCCCGGCGACAACATACCCATACGGTGCCGGGACCACAACCGTATTCTGGTCCCTGGAACTCCCACCTACATTAAAATCCCTGGCCCACGCGATATTTCCGAGCGTATCCATTCGGATCAACCCTTGGGAGAAATTCGTTGAGGCGCCATTGATGTCGCCGAAGTAGGACATCGTTAACGAGTCGTTCACTGCAATGAGGTCCGAGGACATCAGCCTTCGACTTTCCGTGTTCGAATAGAGCAGGTACTGGGTCTGAAGATGTGTCCCATTAACGTCGAACTTGTCCAGACTTACACGCCTGGTCGACAAAGCAGGCCCATTCGTGAAGATGCTACTGGCCCCATAGAACGAGTCACCAAGCCTGGCGGCCGCCTGCATATCCCCGACATAAGGAACCGGCACATACTGGTCCACCCGGTCGGATAGCCAAAGCAGGTCTCCGGAACCCGCATCCACCCGCGCCGTGATGATGTCCGAGAAATTGGCGTTGGTGCCATCAAAGATCCCTCCGAAAAGAAGGTATTGCCCAGGATCCACTTCCATGATCCGACGGACATACACCTGGGGATCACCCCAATACCGCAGCCAGATCATGGTCCCCGATGCATCCATTCGGAAATAGAAGCTTTCCACAGCCTCGGCCGTGGGCATATAACCCGCCCCGCAGCCTATAAGGTCACCGTTCGAGGCGGAGGAGAGATGGATGACGTTCTTGCCGTATTGTCCCGGTGGCTTGAAACTCCGGGACCACAGCACACTCCCGTCGGCGTCGATCCGTTGGACCAAGGCACTGTCGTTCACGCTACCACCGATGTACATCTCCCCGGTCGGTGCCCGATGCGCGGCAAAGCCGGCCTCGCTGCGCCCCGGTTGGCCGATGACCTTGATGTACGACTGAGCCTGACCAGGTGACAAGACCAGGGAAAGGATCAATGCGGACCCAGCGGCGATTCTCATCCGGAATGCGGCCAAATTACTCATGGAGCCCTTGTGACCCCGCATAGCGTGCTGGACCGGGCACGGCTTCGCATCTTCGCAGCGATGCCATCCAAGCCGATCGACACGATCGCCTACGTGTTCCCGCAGCGGTTCCATTTCGTAGCGAAGGACATCGAAGCACTACGCCAGGTCGTGATGGTCGCAGAACATCGCTTCAGTTCCGGTCCCGCTTGGTGTCTCCCCTGGGACTACCTGCGCCAGTTGTTCTTCCTCCTTCGCCAGCGGGCCAGGGGTGTGAGGCATGTGTACGCCCATTTCGCCGGGCACCATACGGTATTGCCGACCGCGCTCGGATTCCGAACCTACATCATTATTGCGGGTAGCGATGCTTGTTCCTTCCCAGGCATCAACTACGGAAGCTTCCGGAAGCCATTGATGCGTAAGGCCATGGCCTACTCCATGCGCCGGGCGGTCAGGCTCCTCCCGGTGCATCGCAGTCTGTCCCGATTCAGGAACAGCTTCAGCGATTTCGGACCAATAGAACAGGGCTATGCGCAATTCGTGCCGGGCCTGCACACGCTTTCTACAGCGATCCCGTACGGATTCGACTTTGAAGACTGGCCATTGTCCACCGCACAACGGGACCCACACGCCGTGCTGTGCGTAGCGACAGGTGCCGCTCCAGGGAATGCGGTCCACTTCCGCAAGGGGGTTGATCTGCTCATCGCCACCGCCTCCCTTCTGCCTGACCATCGGTTCACCATAGTGGGGGCCGCACAGCCCGGCGCCTATCAGGACCTTCCTACCAATATGCACATGATCGGTGGTTGCTCACCATCCGATCTTCGCGATCTTTTCTCGACCCATGGCATCTATGCACAGCCCTCCGTGATGGAAGGTTTCCCGAACGCGCTCTGCGAGGCGATGTTGATGGGCTGCCTTCCGGTCGTCTCCAATATCACGTCCATGCCCGATATCGTTGGGTCGGAAGGTCGTGTGATCGAGGAGCGCGACGCTGCCGTTCTGGCAACGGCCATCCGCGCGCAGAGCGGCCTTTCCTCGGAGGACCGAAGAACCGCTCGGAATGCCGTGCGGGAGCGGATCCTGAAATTCACGATCCACGCCCGCGTGCAAGGCCTCTTAGCCGAATTGGGGGCGGATGACCGACTGGGCCGGATCCACAACGAAGCTGATCTTTGACGCATGGGAGTGAAGAAGGCGGCTCAGGAATGGCTCAGCCATGTGGCCCGGTTCGGGCTTCTGAAAGGCACACAGGTGGTACGCTTGAAGAGCCAGCGCAGCACCCGGCTCGCCACGATCGAGGTACCGGGTGGTGGTGGCCCCTTCTTCGTGCGACCAGGCACCTCCGACATGGCGATCTTCGATGAGGTCTTCTTCAGTAAATACCTGCCAAGAGACCGATCATTCCGGACCGTGATCGACTGTGGTGCGAATATCGGTTGCACCGTGCGCTATTGGAAATGGCTCGACCCGGACTGCACCGTGATCGCGGTGGAACCGGATCCCGAGAATTTCGACCTCCTTCAGAAGAACACGGCCAAGTTCAACGGCATCCAGTGCATTCGAGCGGGCATCTGGCCTACGACCGGCGCACTACACCTGGAGAAGGAGGGTGTGGGCCACTCCGCGATCCGCACCACGATGGGAGGATCCGGCGACACCGAAGCAGTTACCATCCCTGGTCTACTTGATCGATCACACCTGGATCGGATCGACCTCCTCAAGATCGATATCGAAGGCTCCGAACTGGAACTATTCACCCAAGGAGACCTCTCATGGATCGGAAAGGTCGGCACCATCGCGATCGAACTCCACGACCACTGGCGACCGGGTTGTGGGGACGCGTTCTTCAAAGCCATCGCTCCGTATAGCTGGACCTATTCCATCGTAGGATACACCCTGGTATGCACACGATGGCCCGAGCCTCATTCCTGACCGCCATCACGGCGGATCGACCTGCCGCGTAAGAGCACCTTCAGTTCATCGGTCAATCCCAATACCTGTGCCACCGCCCAATACGCGATCGTGGCCACCCCTCCCATCAACACCAACTGGATCAGCGGTCCATCGGGCATCGGGACGAAAGGCAAGGCGGCACACAACACGAGCATAAGCACCACCACCAGCCCCGTCCGCCCATCAAAGGGCCACAATCCATATCGCTTCCACAGGAACCAGGTGCGGAAGAAGTTCACCGCTGTCAAAGCGATCAAGGTGGCCCAGGCCGCTCCGATGATGCCCAGACCGCGGATCAGGAAAAAGCCAGCCACCCCGTTGATCGCCAACATGGAGAAGCTGCTGATGGCATCGAGCCGATAAGCACGTGACATGCTGATGATCCCGACACCGAGCTGCACCGCACTCGTGCTGAGGTAGGCCACCGCCACCACACGCATCACGTCCACTGCACCGGCATATTCCTGTGGCAACAGGTGGAAGAGGGCGTCCGCCCCCGTCCAGATGAGCACGAAGACATAGCCGCTCACCAGCAACTGCACCAACGAGGAGCGGCGGTAGAGCGCGGATATGGTGCTCATATCATGCTTCTTCCAGGCATCGGCGAGCAGCGGGACCGCGGCTTGTTGCACCGCACGTGCCGGGGCCGCGATCACCGACCCGAAGTAGAAGGCAACGGCGTAGTGCGCCACATGGACCAGGGCCTCCTTGCCCAGCAGGGCCCCGATCATGAGCTGGTCCATATTGCCCAGTACGATGCCCGCCAGACTGGCCGATAGGGTGAAGAGGCTGTAGGTGGCCATGCTGCGTCGCAGTCGCCTCGGCATCCAGCGCTGTGCCCAGCCCACCTTGAACTCGCCCGCACGATGCAGGTCCCAGACCAACAGCAAGGTGGAGATGACGAATACACCCGTATACGCCACCATGAACGACGAGAAGGGCATCGGTCGCCAGGCCTGCATCCCGATCAGTGCGGTCTGTAGGACACGCAACATGAACTCGCGGATGAAGGTGGGC
>JADLAI010000249.1 GCA_020848295.1 Flavobacteriales bacterium | reverse complement strand
GGCACCATCACCACGCGGTGTGTCGGGAACAACTTCCACGAGATCACTCTTCAGTTGTTCCGCAACTGCTGGGGGGATCCCTTCCAGGGCCAAACCCTCCACTTCAGCAACGATTGCGGCGTGGAGTTCACCAACACCGGGCTTCAACCGGTGAGCGTTGTTGGGGCATCGTCGATCTGCCCGGCAGAGCTACCGAACACCACCTGCAATGGAGGCAGCCTCCTAGGCTATGAATTGAACACGTACAAGACCACGGTATACCTGAGCCCTTGTACAGGCTGGCGCATTAATTGGTACATCTGCTGCCGCAATACGAGCTTGAACCTGAACGGTGGGCCAGGGATCTACATCGAGACCACATTGAACAACCAGAGCGGCGTATGCAACGCGGCACCGGTGTTCATCAACGACCGGGTCCCCACCCTATGCGCGGGCCAGGAGGTGACCTTCGATGCCGGTGCGACGGATCCGGAAGGGAACGAACTGAGCTATGCCCTTATACCGGCGCGTTTCGGAAGCCCGACCCCGATGCCGCTCCAATACAACGCGGGGTATTCCGGGGCGGAGCCCTACATCGGCCTGACCCTGAACCCCAGCACGGGAGTGATCACCTTCACCCCGACCGCAGCGGCGACATTCGTCGTGGTGGTGGAGGTCACCGAAAGGGATGCGCAAGGAGCGATCATCGGTCAAGTGATGCGCGACCTGGTGTTCAACATCGCCGCATGTACCAACCAGGCACCAGCCCAGGAGAGTGGAACGTTCATCGCCAGCAGCGGTGGGGCGGAGGTCGCCGGGGAAAGACAATTGGCCGTATGTGGTAGTGAGGGATTCTGTGCCACGATCACGATCTCGGATCCCGACCTCGACCAGGCTCTTTCGATCACCACGAACCTGGACAGCATCCTCCCCGGCGCCACCATGACCCTGAGTGGTACGAACCCATTGAACATCGAACTCTGCGGGGCCAACCTCCAAGTTGGAGCGCATTCCTTGTGGATCAAAGCAACGGACAGTGGGTGCCCGGTAGTGGCCTCACGGACCTATCACCTCCAGGTGGAGGTGACCGACACGCAAAGCGCGGGTGCCGATTCGGCGGTGAGCGTATGCGAGAACGCGGCATACACGGACCTCTTCGATCTGCTTGGGGGCTCACCAACAGTCGGTGGGCAATGGGTGGACCCCGAAGGGAACTTGACCAACGGCATCTTCGTTCCCGGGGTATCGCTCACCGGGATCCACACCTACACGGTGGGCACGCCACCATGCACCTCGTCCGCCGTGATCTCGGTTGTACTACGACCGGCCACGGACCCGGAGTGTCTCACGGCAGGTGTTGCCACATACCGGGGTCAGAGCCTCTCATACCGGCCCGATGACTCGAACTCCCATCGGATGTGGGTGCAGGCCCCTCCGATGAAGGCCGTGCTTCGGGTCATTGCAGCAGATGGTCGGCTGGTCCATGAAGGACTGTTCCAGAGCATGGATGAGGTACCTGTTGCGGTCGATATCCCCACCGAGCAACACGGCCTCATGGCCATCGTATTACAGGATGCAAGCACCGGTGAAAAGCACACGGTGCGCATGGTAGTGCCCTGAGTGTTTCCCGTTCTGAACGTCCTTCGGACGTTCCGGTCCATCACCTTCTTTTGGAGCGGGCCACGGCAGGGGTTCAGGCTGTGCGATCGATCAACGAAACCGCCAGGTTCCTCAGCGCTCCGACCCGCACACCGGATGGATCGATCCGGTGCAGTTGGTCGAGCGCAGCATCGGCCAGTCGTTGCACCTCCGCTTGCGCTTCCTGCTCCACACCGAGGTCGCGCAACGCGGCCACCATGGTCGGGATGCGGCGGGCATGCGGATCCAAAGCCAGCTGCGTACGAAGCACATCGGTGCCTCGGCGCCGTTCCACTTCGAGACCCCGGATCAGCAGCCAGGTCTTCTTCCCGTTGCGTAGGTCACCGCCTTGTTCCTTGCCGGTGTGTGCCGGGTCACCGAACGCATCCAACAAGTCATCCCGTAACTGGAAGGCGAGACCGACCCCTTCACCGAAGGCCGCGATCCGTTCCTGATCCTCCGCCCCTGCTCCGGCCCTGATCGCACCGATGCGCAACGCAGCAGCAAGCAGTACGGCCGTTTTCAGCCGGATCATCCCCTTGTACTCCGTCAGGCTCACATCCTGACGTCGCTCGAATTCCATGTCCAACTGCTGCCCTGCGCATACCTCAAGCGCGTGGCGATTGAACGTCTCAAGTACGGATGGATCGGCGCCGAGAATGGAATAGGCCATGACCAGCATGGCATCGCCACTGAGGATGGCCGTATTGACGTTCCACCTGGCATGCACCGTGGGCCGGCCCCTTCGCAGCGGTGCTTCATCCATGATGTCGTCGTGCATCAGGGTGAAGTTGTGGAAGAGTTCGATCGCAAGGGCCTGGTCCAGTGCAGTGCGCGGATCACCACCGAACAGCTCGCAGGACATCAGCGTGAGCACGGGGCGAATGCGCTTCGCCGGCAGGCCAAGGAGGTAGGCCATGGGCGCATGAAGATCACCCGGAGGCAGGCCCGCCACCCATCGTTCCACATGTGCATCGAAAAGTGAACGATGCACGCGCATCATCGGCGGATGAGCTTCATCAAGTACTCGCCGTAACCGCTCTTCAACAAAGGCTGCGCGAGTCTTTCGATCTGTTCTGCATCGATGTAGCCCTTCTTGAAGGCCACCTCCTCGATGCAGCCGATCCTCAGCCCCTGCCGCTCCTCGATCACCTGCACGAACTGGCCGGCCTGTGTGAGCGAAGCGAAAGTGCCGGTGTCCAGCCAGGCCGTTCCACGGTCCAGGACCTCCACTTTCAGGCGACCTTGGCGCAGGTATTCCTTGTTCACGTCGGTGATCTCGTATTCGCCGCGCGCGCTGGG
Organism: Flavobacteriales bacterium; assembly: GCA_020848295.1. GTDB lineage: Bacteria > Bacteroidota > Bacteroidia > Flavobacteriales_F > PHOS-HE28 > PHOS-HE28. Next base: position 7,003 of record JADLAI010000249.1, on the reverse strand, counting down.
TCTGAGGTCCCGTGCGATATCCAGTACCGCATTATCGTAGAAATAGAGACCGGGCACCGCGAAATTGCTCTTGGGCCGTTGCGGTTTCTCCTCGATGCTGATCACGCGGCTCTCCGCATCGAACTCAACAACACCGTATCGCTCCGGATCGCTTACATGGTAGGCGAAGACCAGGCCGCCCTTGGGGTCGGTATGTTCGCTCAACTTCCGGCCAAGCCCCGTGCCGTAGAATATGTTATCGCCCAGGATCAAGGCAGAGCTGTCCTTCCCGACATGATCACGACCAATGACGAAGGCTTGGGCCAGCCCATTCGGCACCGCCTGTTCCGCGTAGGAGAACACACAGCCCAGACCAGCACCGTCCCCGAGCAGTTTTCGGAAGTGCGGCAGGTCGTGGGGCGTGCTGATGATGAGCACCTCCCGGATCCCCGCCGCCATGAGCGTGCTCAATGGGTAGTAGATCATCGGCTTATCATACACCGGCATCAACTGCTTGCTCACGGCCAGCGTGAGCGGGTGCAGGCGGGTGCCGGATCCACCGGCAAGGATGATCCCTTTCATGACATGGGTTATCGTTCGTTCACTTCATCATCCTTCGATGCAGGCTCTTCGGACACAGGGCGGTCCAGTTTGAGCTCCATCAGTTCGATATCCTCCTCCTCATCCATGATCTCGAGCAGGGGTTCCTGGAAGGCCTTGGTCATGATGCGTTTGTTCAGGCTCAACAACAGGGAGGGCAGCACGAGCAGGTTGGTCAGCATGGCCACCAGCAGGGTGAGCGTGGTGAGCACCCCCAACGCGCGGATCCCTCCGAAATGGGAGAATGCGAAAAGGGAGAAACCCGCCAGCAGCACGACGCTCGTGTAGATGATGCCCACGCTGACCTCCCGGGTGGCGAGGTCCACGCTCTTCCGCAGATCACCACCGGTCAACTTCACTTCGAGGCGGTAACGTGCGAGGAAGTGGATGGCATTGTCCACGGCGATACCGAGCGCGATGCCGAAGACGAGCATGGTGCTCGGCTTGATGGGGATGTGGAAGAAGCCCATGAGCCCTGCGGTGAAGACCAGCGGGATCATGTTGGGGATAAGCGCCACAACGAGGATCCGGAATGAGTTGAAGAGCAACGCCATCAGGCACACGATGATGACGATGGCCCAGAACAAACTGGTGATCAGGTTGTCCACGAGATAGCTGCTGCCCTTGAGGAAGACCACGGAAGTCCCTGTGAGGGTGACGACATACTTGGCCGGGTCGAAGATGCTATCCACCTGCGCGCGCAACTTCGAGAGCAGCCCGTCCATCCGGGTGGTGCCCACGTCCGCCATCTGCACCGTGATCCGCGTGATCCTTCTGGTGCTATCGATGAAGGCGCGTGCCATGCCCTCCTTTCCGCTGGCCCCTTCGAGATACGGTAGTATGAATGTCTTGTCCGTACCGGTCATCAGTGCGTACTTGTCGGGAGCACCGCCGTAGAAGGCCTGCTTGGTGAACTTGACGGCCCCCGCGATGCTGATCGGTTTGCTGAACTCAGGATAGGTGGCCAGGGTGTCCTCGAGCTTGACGATCCGCTTCAAGGTCGGATCGGTAAGGGCGCCCCCCTTCTTCTTCGTGTCCACCACCACTTCCAGCGGCATCACGCCGTTGAAGTTCGATTCGAAGAAGTGCAGATCAGTGAGCACGGGATTATCCTCCGGCAGATCGTCCACGATGCGGCTCTCGTCCTTCATGCGCAGGATGCCGAGGATCGCTACCACGGTACAAAGGGTGGTGACCGAGTAGATCAATGGCCGTTGTTCCTTCGAGACCCGCACGATCCACTCCACCACACGATCCAGCCAGTGCCGATCCAGGTGGCTGAGGTGGCGTGGCTTGGGCGGCGGCATGAAGCTGAACAGGATGGGGATCAGCAACATGCTCAGGGCCCAGAGCACCATGATGCCGATGGTGGCCACCCAGCCGAACTCGATGAGCGTATCGCTGTTGGTGATGCAGAAGGTGGTGAAACCAACGGCGGTGGTGGCATTGGTCATGAAGGCGGCCGCACCGATCCGGCTGATCACACGCTGTAACGATTTGATCTTGTTCCCATGCCGCACGAACTCGTAGTGGTAGGCATTGATCAGGAACACACAGTTGGGCACCCCGGTGACGATCACCAGTGGTGCGATCACCGATTGCAGGATGGTGATCTTGTAGCCGAGCAGGGCCATGGCGCCAAAGCTCCAGACCACACTGACCGCCACCACACCCAGGCAGATCCATGTAACGCGCCAGCTGCGGAAGAAGAGCAGCAACAGAAGGCCACAGACGAAAAGGCTCAGGCCCATGAACAAGGGCATCTCCCCTTTCACGAGCTGGGTGCTTTTCACCCGGATCCACGGAAGGCCGCTCACATGCGTGCGGATCCCGGTGGTCGCAGCGAAGGCGTCGATCCGGTCGCCCAGGACCTGCACCACCTCCGACCGTGCCTCGGTGTCGAAGAGCGGGGCGTTCACGAACACCATCATCAAGCTCACCTTGGTGCTGTCGTTGTACAGCAACCCGTTGTAGAACGGCAGGGAACGGATATGCGCCAGCAGCGAGTCCATTCCGGCTTGGCCGGCGGGAGGCTCGGTCATCACGCGTCGCACCACGAACCGCTTCAGGCTATCGTCCCTGACCAGCTCGAAGAGGTGTGCCTCGCTGAAGATGCTGTCGATCCCATTGATCCGCCGTAGATCGTTCCCCAGTTCGTACCACGCCTTGAAATTCCCCGGGGTATACAGGTCGCCTCCCTCGGCCCCGACCACGATGACATTGCCATCCTCGCTGAAGGTGCGCAGGAAACGTTCGTACTCCACGTAGGCACTGTCGGTCTTGGGAAGCAGGCCACCGTGCTTGTAGCTCATCCCGACCGTGGTGGCCTTGTAACCGAGGAAGACGGTACAGAGGGCCACGGCGATCAGGATCGCCAGGCGATTCCGCAATACCCTATTGGCCAGCCATGCCCACATCGTCATAGCCCCACTGTTCCGGATCCGGACGGTTGGGGAGCGGGCAAAGGTGCGAAATGGAGCGGGATCGGGTCGTTCAGAAGGTGAACGAGGCCGTCATCTTGTAAGCCAGGTTGTCCGAAAGCTTGTCGAAGGCCAGAGGACCATGCCGGTAATAGACACCTGCGCCAAGGGTCCCCAACAGACCATCCAGCACGAAACCGGCCTCGAAGAAGGGATCGGCGAGGGGTGAGAAGGAAAGTCCCCGATGGCGTTCGGGATGTACCAGGGATCCGATGGCGGCATTGTACACGATGCCGGGTCGTGGCTTGAAGTACTTGCCCTTCACGAGCAGGGTACCGAAACTGTGGCGTAGGTGCAGGGCCATGTATCGATCGGCCAGGAACTCATTGGGCCGCATGGTCTGGAACGAATTATCCGCCGCGACCAAGAAGACATGCTTCCGGTTGGAGGGATCCGACCCGGAGGCATTCGTGCCCCGCATGGCATAGAGGTAGGAATATGGCGCGGACGGATCAGCGACACCGCCCATGATGCGCAAGGAGAGGTCGCCTACGAGGCGCAGGTGGAAGGTCTTATCGATGGACGCGTTCAGGCGCCAGTAGGTGCCCTCCCCACCGAACACGCCTTCCACCGCCTTGAAGGCTTGCACGGAAAGGATGGGCCAAGGGGTGCCCAGTGCCACCTCCCGATCGGGAAGACGGGCCAACCGCTCCCGGAAGGCGAAGCGCATGCCGAAGGTGATCCCGCCAGTGGTGAACCTGTCCTTTAGGATGGTCACAGCCTCGCTGAACCTGTCCGCATACTGATATCCCAGATGGTTCACGCGGGTCTCCCGCTCCGCCCCTACCCAGAGCCGGGTGTAGGAGCCCACTCTGCACTCGAAGCGGCCACCGGTCCGTTCGCTCTGGTCCATGCGGTCCACGTAGATCCAGCGTGCGCTCTCGTTGGTGAGCAAGGGCCTGGGTCCATCGAAGGCCACCCCACCGCTCTCCACCACCTCGTTCTCGTGGAACAGACGCAATGCGATATCCCGTCCGTACCAAGGCTTCACCAGCACGAAAGCGCCATACTTCCAGGCCTCATCCCGGAGGCCGTAGCCGACATGACCACCCCAACGTACATATCTGCTCACCCGGTCGTTGGTGGACAGGCCCATGCCGAGGCGCAGCCCTTCGTAGCCGTTGTAGCGCAGCACCTTGTCCAAGAGCAGGTCGATCGGCCCCACCGGCAAACGACCGGTCATGAGGGCAGCGAACCACTTCACCTTCCGGTCAAAGCCCTCTGCCGCACCCAGGCTGTCGATGACCTGGTAGGTCCTGACCGCTTTGGCATCCAAGCTGTCGGTGCGCAGCGCCTGCCAATACGCCTCGTCGTGCCGGGTGTTCAGTCGGTCCATCACGATCGCCGGTCCTCTTACCTCCCGTCGTTGCACCTCAGCATCCACTTCGATGTCCTTCAGGTAGGTGCGGGTCACCCCGTATGGCTTGAACCCATTGATCACGATACTGTTCAGGTAGATGAAGGCATTGATCTGCACGGGGAACCAGGCATGACCAGCGACCCGTTCGTGCAACTGTTGGAATCGGATACTGGCCCCATCGTCGGGGTCCGCAGCCTCGGCCGTCACATGCTGTACCGCATAACCGTCGGTATTGATGTAGAGCAGCCCTTTGAGACCGGTGAAATTGGTCCGCTTGCGGGGTTTGTAGCTGATGATGAAGACACTGTCCGACCCTTGGTAGAGCGTATCCTCGATCAGGAAGAGGTACTTCTTGGTGCTGCCAGGGGCAAGCGGTCCGAGGTAGCGCTTCTGGTCGATCCCGATCTGTGGTTCATAGATGCTGAATGTCCTGGTCTGTGCAGCGAGTGCGAGGAAGGAGGGGTCCTTCAGCCCGCTCACCCGCATGGCCAGCACCTCCTCCCGTTCAGCCGCCGGTGGGATGAAGCTTTTCCGGGTGGCACTCTCCATCAGGAAGAGGTACTGCTCTTCCATGAACCGCCGCATCTCCAGCACACTGCTGTCCACATCGGCGGTGCGCACCGTGTCGTTCACTGCGGCCATGGTGGTATCGACGGTCACCGCCGTATCCATTTCCGCGGTGAAAACGGTCTTGCTGTAGCTCGTGTACCGGTAGCTCCGTTGGCGCATACCATCGTTCTCCTTGCGTCCCGATCGGCAGCGGTCGATGATCCGGTGCGCGGGGTTCTCCGTGGGCAGGATCTCCACGGTTCTCAACTCCACCGAGCTTCTGCTCATTGATACGACCAAAGCACCGGCATCGGCCACGGGTAACGCCAATGGCGCATAACCCACATAACTCAAGCGGAGGGTGACAGGCAACTGCGGTACCGGAATGATGAACCGCCCATCAATATCGGAAGTGACGCCCTGGCGCTCCCCATCGATGAGCACATGTACGAAAGGGAGCGGTTCCTTGGTGGCCCCATCGAACACGCGACCTTGAATGGACTGGGCACCGCTCAGGGTCGGGAACAAGATGAAGCTGAGAAGCCAGAGGGCCTTGGACATCGGCATTCGCACGGATCGTACTGAGTAGGACGAGGTGTGGACGCCGAAAGTAACAGCACCCTCCCGACCCATCATACCTTGCGGGCGATGTTCGCTCCCGTACGCGATGCCTACGAGTGGAGTCGCAAGGCCACCCCTCGCCGTGTCCGTAATGCGGCCGTGCTATGGGCGAGTTACCAGCAAGCCAAACGGACGAAGGACCCACGCATCGGCGGACTCCCCTTCAGCATCAGCTTCGAGCCTACCACCGCCTGCAACCTGCGCTGCCCGGAATGCCCCAGTGGACTGCGCTCATTCACCCGCCCCACCGGTAATCTGAAACAGGATCTCTTCGCTCGTGTAATGGACGAACTGGGCGATGACCTCTGGGCATTGACCTTCTACTTCCAAGGCGAGCCGTACATCAACCCGAACTTCCTGGACATGGTGTCGCTGGCCAGCCGGAAAGGCTTGTACACGAACACCAGTACCAATGCACACTTCCTCACCGAGGAAAAAGCGGAAGCAACAGTGCGCAGTGGCCTGTCCCGGTTGATCATCTCGTTGGATGGCACGGACCAGGCCACTTACTCGGCATACCGTCGCGAAGGCGAACTGGCCAAGGTGATCGAAGGTGCCGAGCGCATCGTGAAGTGGAAGAAGAAGCTGAAGAGCCTCACGCCACACGTGGTGTTCCAATTCCTGGTGGTGAAACCGAACGAACACCAGATCCCCGCGGCGCGGGCCCTGGCGAAGAAGATCGGGGTGGATGATCTCTGGTTGAAGACCGCGCAGATCCACGACCCGAAGGATGACCACCCGCTGATACCGACGCAGGACAAGTACGCCCGATACCGACGTAGTGGCGATGGCACCTGGCAGGTGAAGAACAAGCTGGAGGATAGCTGCTGGAAGATGTGGCACAGTTGCGTGATCACCTGGGACGGCCGTGTGGTGCCCTGCTGCTTCGACAAGGACGCGCACCACGTGCTCGGCGACCTCCGCACGCACAGCTTCCGTGAACTGTGGAACAGCGAGGCTTACAACGATTTCAGACGTTCGTTGCTGAAGTCGCGGAGCAGTATCGAGATGTGCAGGAATTGCAGTGAGGGGAGTCCGGTGTGGGCGTGAGTCCTCGGCCCCGCTCGGACTGATAGGCCCGGACCGCAGAGCCTTCCCGATCACATGAGCCAGGAGCGATGAACTGAAGAATGAAACCGTCGACCGCACAGGACACTCCAGCATTCATCCACATACCCCGCACTGAGCAGGTCCACCAGTGATCACAACCAGCTTGTAACCTTTATCCCCCTTCTGCGACTCTCTACCTGGAAACCAAGTCCTGCAACGTGGCCTCCGACAAGCGTACCGCCTTCATGCAAGCCTATGAGCCGTGCCACGCGGCCTTCGCACGGTATTGCGCTGCACTGGCCTACGGGCGCATGGATGTGCAGGACCTGATGCAGGACGTCCTGTTGAGCGCATTCCAACGGTT
>JADLAI010000248.1 GCA_020848295.1 Flavobacteriales bacterium | reverse complement strand
CTTTCCAACTTCCGGAAAAAGTGGGGGAACCGGCCGCTGGAGGACGATTGGCGGCGGAAGGATAAGAGTGGCAGTGCACTGGCTGACGTGCCCGAGGAAGGCGAGGAGACCGTGGAGGATGGCGGCGACACCAAGGAGAAGGACGCCGAATGGAAGGACCCCGCCTTCTATCTCAAGGACATCCCCAAGGACGATATCGCGCTCGCCGCCTCCAATGTGCGCATCTGTTCGGCGCTGTACACCTGCGGCATGATCTACAAGGAGCAGCTGAAGGATGCCGATAACGCCATCGAGAGCTTCGAGGTGCTGAACAGCCGCTTCGACGAGTGCCGGTACACCCCGGAAAGTTTCTACCAACTCTACCGGATCTACCTGGAGAAGGAACAGACCACGAACTACTTCGCACCGGACGGCATGGGATCCCAGTACTACGCGAACGTGATCCTTGAGCGCTGGCCCGATTCGGAATTCGCCCGGTTGGTGCGCGACCCGAACATACTACAAGCGGATGAGGTACGCCGCAAGGAGGAGGAAGTGGCTTATAAAGAGGTGTATGACCGGTACCGACAATACCTGTTCCCCTCGGTGATCGCCTCCTGCGACGGGGTGATCGCGAACGAACCCAATAACCATTTCCAGGCCAAATACCACATGTTGCGTGCCATGGCCCTGGGCGGCATGCGCGACCGGGCCGGCTTCCGGGCCGCACTGGAGCTGGTGAAGACCAAGTTCGCCGGAACGGACGAGGAACGTGCCGCCACGGAAATGCTCAGCGCGCTCGATCAGAGCAGCGGCACCCCGCCACCGCCGGACAAACAAGGCGCGACCGGTAGTTACAAGACGGATGCGGGGGCGCACTTCTTCGCGCTCATCGTTCCCAACAAGGGCTCGGACCTCAACAGCATCAAGACCCGCATCTCCTCCTTCAACCAACTGTTCTATCCGAGCACCCCGGTGGAGATCACCAACAGTTTCCTGGATCCCGAACACCAGGTGGTGCTGCTCAGCGGCTTCACCACCAAGGAGATGGCCATGCAGTACCACAGCCTGTTCACCACGGGGAACGAGGAGTTGGTGGGGATCAACGACCAGGGCTATCCCGCCTTCCCGATCACCACGGCCAACTACGCCCAGTTGTTCAAAAGCAAGGATGTGGTCGGGTACACCTCCTTCTTCACACAGAATTACCTTGACCGTCAGTAGGATAACTCGGACAACGCCCTATCTTTGACCCGAACGACCGTCCTGGAACCCGATCGAACCATGTTGTTCCGCTCCGATAAACCTGCGAACCCTACACCCATGAACAAGACCGCTGAACCCGTAAGCCCCGGCAAGATCAACAGCATCATGGAGGGCACCTCCATCGAAGGGGAGATCAAAAGCGACAGCAACATCCGCATCGACGGCCGGGTGAAGGGAACGATCAATGCACGTGGCCGCGTGATCGTGGGGCAGACCGGCAGCATCGAGGGCGAGATCGTGTGCCAGAGCAGCGACATCGAGGGCACCGTGATCGGTAAAGTGAATTGCCAGGACCTGCTGAGCCTGAAGGCCACCGCTAAGCTCCAAGGCGACATCAACACCAAGAAACTGGCCATTGAGCCAGGGGCCGTGTTCACCGGCAACTGCAGTATGGGTGGCGGTGTGGTGAAGGAGATGGATCCCGTTCGCCTGCGCACGGAGAACAACCCGGCCCGCCCTGAATCACAGCAGGCCACACGCTAAGAACCTGTTTGCAATACCCCCTTTTGAAGCGAGCGATAGGGATTTGGCGGCCAGACGAGATGCGGAAACAGGAGCATAGCCTCAGCTACGCGACTGTTTCTGCAGCGAAGTATGGTCGACAAAGACCAGCGCGCAGCCAAATGCGGGTATTGCAAACAGGTTCTAAGACCGTCCACCTGTTCCAGCGATGATCGCTGCTGAACGACCGATCCTACCAGCACTGGTCGCCCTCACGCTGGGCTGCGTCGCAGGACTCGCCGTCGCCTCCCACCTATCGGGTCTGGCCCCCAACCCCGTATTCCTGGGTCTCCCGCTGTATTTCGCGGTGCTCACCTACCTCCTGCACCGCTGGCAGGAGCGCGCGCTCGCCGGGGACCCCAAGGGCTTCGTGCAGCGGTTCATGACCGCCCTGGTGGTGAAGATGTTCGTATCCGTGGCCGTCCTGGTCGTTCTCCTGCTTACCGCGCCGGATCACTTCATCACCCCCATCGCACTGGGTTTCGCCGTGCTCTATCTCATCTACGTCATCTTCAGCACCGTTCGGTTGATGCGGCTTTCCCGCAAACCCGCCGCACCATGAGCGACCCGATCAGGCGGCTCCCCCGAAGGACACGATCGGGCTACAACAGCTACCTGCGCTTCACCGGTCTGGGATTAACCATGGTCGGCATCATCCTGGTCTTCTGCTTCATCGGCTACTGGCTGGACAGGATACTGGCCTGGAAGTACCCGGTCTTCACCATCGTGTTGAGCCTTTTGGGGATCGCTGGCTCCATGGCCTATCTGTTCAAGGAGACCGGAAAGCGCGATCAGCACCACTTCCGAGCTTGATCGGCAGGAGCTTGTGAAGATCATGACACCGGATACTTCTTCATTGCCGGACTAATTCTACCTTCGCGGCCGCAAACAGGGGTACAACCCTTCCGAGATGTCGATCCCGAACCTGCTGCGCACCGCGTCCCTTCTGATCGGAAGCTTCCTTTTCGGGGCCGCCAGCGCGCAACACGACGGGCACGATCACGCCACACACGACCATGTCGATGTGGTGGACAGTACGGTGGCCAGCGTGGTCGCCGCCGATTCGGACGCACCCAAGCTCGCCCTGGAAGAAGCCGAGCACGGTGGACGATTCGACGCCGGAAAGCTGATCATGGGCCACATCGGCGACGAGCATGGCTGGCACCTCTGGGGCCACACCACCCTGCCGTTACCGATCATCGTGTACAACACCGAACGGGGTGTTTCGATCTTCAGCAGCGGCCATTTCGACCACGGCCATAAGACTTACGGTGGATATATGATCCACGAGGGCAGTATCGTGGCCACCAAGGATGCGGATGGCACGGATGTGCATCACGCCACCATCGATGAGCCGCTGACCAAGGCCACCTGGGACATCAGCATCACCAAGAACGTGCTGAGCCTGTTCATCAGCCTGGCGATCCTGTTGTTCGTTTTCATCAACGTGGCCAAAGCCTATACCCGCCGCGCAGGACAGGCGCCCACTGGTTTCCAGAACATGGTGGAACCGATCATCCTCTTCGTGCGTGACGATGTGGCCAAGAGCGCGATCGGCCCACGGTACATGACCTTCATGCCGTATCTGCTCACGGCCTTCTTCTTCATCTTCCTGAACAACCTGCTCGGCCTGGTGCCCTTCTTCCCTGGTGGCGCCAACCTCACCGGCAATATCGCGGTGACGCTGGTGCTCGCCCTGATCACCTTCATCATCGTGACCGTGAAGGGCAACAAGCACTACTGGCAGCATATCCTGGCCATGCCCGGTGTGCCTGGGTGGGTGCTCTTCATCCTTACCCCCGTTGAGATCCTGGGCATGTTCCTGAAGCCCTTCGTGCTGATGATCCGACTCTTCGCCAACATCACGGCCGGCCACATCATCGCGCTCAGCTTCTTCAGCCTGATCTTCGTTTTCGGTGAGACCAATGCGGGCGCCGGTTACGGTGTGTCCGTGATGTCGCTGGCATTCACCGTGTTCATGACCATGCTCGAACTGCTGGTCGCCTTCATCCAAGCCTACGTGTTCACCTTCCTGTCGGCCATGTACATCGGCGCGGCAGTGGAGGAGCCACACCATCATTAGAACCTGAACTTCCCAAAACACGAACACATGTTCCTTTCTGTCCTTCTCGACCTCGGCACTGGTTACGGTATCGCCGCTCTCGGCGCTGGTCTGGCTGCAGTAGGTGCCGGCATCGGCATCGGTCGCATCGGTGGCGACGCGGTGCAAGCCATGGCCCGCCAGCCGGAAGCCATCAACGACCTGCGCGCCAACATGATCCTTACCGCCGCTCTCGTGGAAGGTGCCGCCTTCTTCGCAATGGTGGTGGGCCTGCTGGTGGTGCTGAAGTAAGCCAGGACATCCCGTCCGCGCTTCCCTCTTCGTTCAACCTCAATTGACCACGCACGCCCATGCTGCTCGCTAGTCTCGTAGAGCCCTCGTTCGGCCTCATCTTCTGGATGACGCTGTCGTTCCTGATCGTGCTCTTCATCCTGGCCAAATTCGCCTGGAAGCCCATCCTGAATGGGCTGAAGGAGCGCGAAGCGTCCATCGCCGATGCACTGAACGAGGCTAAGAAAGCCCGTGAGGAGAACGCGAACATGATGGCGAAGAACGAGGACCTGATGCGGCAAGCACGCGAGGAGCGTGAGCTGCTGCTGAAGGAGGCGCGCGATATCCGCGACCGCGAGATCGCCGGCGCCAAGGCCAAGGCCAAGGCCGAAGGCGATGCCCTGCTCGCACGTGCCCGTGAAGAGATCCGCAACGAGAAGAACGCCGCCATCACCGAGATGAAGAACCAGGTGGCCGAATTGAGCATCCTGGTCGCCGAGCGCATCCTGAAGGAGAAGCTGGGCGATGCGGCTGCCCAAAAGGCCCTGGTGGATAAGGTGATCGGTGAGGCCGACCTGCGCAAGTCATGAACATCGCCCCGGTCGCATATCGGTACGCGCGCTCCTTGATGGACCTCTCCCTGGAGCGGTCCGTTGTGGATGCCGTATACGAGGACATGGGCCTGCTTGCCGCAACCTGTGCCGGTAGCCGCGAACTGCTGGTGCTGCTGAACAGCCCGGTAGTGAAGGCGGACAAGAAGGAGAAGGTGCTGGACCGGATCTTCGCGGGAAGGATCGGAGCGATCACCAACGCCTTCATAGGCATCCTTGTGCGCAAGGGGCGCGAAGCGCTGCTTCCCCAGGTGGCCGCAGCCTTCACCGAACTGTTCAAACAACACAAAGGCATCGTCACCACCGAGGTGACCAGTGCTGTGCCCCTCACCGACGACGCGCGCAAGCGCGTGGTGGAGCTGGCCACGGCCAAGCACCCCGGCAGGTCCATCGAACTGGTGGAGAAGGTGGACCCGTCGTTGATCGGCGGAGTGACGATCCGGATCGGCGATGAACAATACGACGGCAGCGTGAGCCGCCGTTTGAGCGACCTGCGCCGCGAATTCTCCAAGAACCCGTACATCCCCGAGATCTAACGCCTATCCAAGATGGCCCAAGTGCAACCCGCCGAAGTGTCGGCGATCCTCAAACAAGAACTCGCCGGCGTCCGCAGCGAGGCCGAACTCGAAGAGGTCGGTACCGTGCTTCAGGTCGGTGATGGCATCGCCCGCATTTACGGCCTGAAGGGGGTGCAGAGCGGTGAGCTCATCGAGTTCACCAGCGGTCTGCGCGGCATTGTGCTGAACCTCGAGGAGGATAACGTGGGCGCGGTATTGCTCGGCCCTTCCGTGGGGATCAAGGAGGGTGATACCGTGAAGCGCACCAAACGTATCGCCAGCATCAGGACCGGTGAGGGTATCGTGGGTCGTGTGGTGAACACCCTGGGAGAGCCGATCGACGGCAAGGGTCCGATCACCGGCGAACTGTTCGAGATGCCCATCGAACGCAAGGCACCCGGTGTGATCTTCCGCGAACCGGTGAAAGAGCCCCTGCAAACGGGCATCAAGGCCGTGGATGCGATGATCCCCATCGGTCGTGGCCAGCGCGAATTGATCATCGGCGACCGCCAGACCGGGAAGAGCACAGTGGCGATCGACACGATCATCAACCAGAAGGAATTCTTCGACGCCGGCAAACCGGTGTTCTGCATCTACGTCGCCGTGGGCCAGAAGGGGTCCACCGTGGCCGGTACCGTGAAGGTGCTGGAAGAGGCCGGCGCCATGGCCTACACCGTGGTGGTGGCCGCCAACGCCAGCGATCCCGCACCGATGCAGTTCTATGCACCCTTCACTGGTGCCGCCATCGGTGAGTACTTCCGCGATACCGGCCGTCCGGCGCTGATCGTGTACGATGACCTCTCCAAACAAGCCGTGGCGTACCGCGAGGTGTCGCTGTTGCTGCGTCGCCCACCCGGTCGCGAGGCGTATCCGGGTGATGTGTTCTACCTGCACAGCCGCCTGCTGGAGCGTGCCGCGAAAGTGACCGCCGACCAAAGCGTGGCCGAGCAGATGAACGACCTTCCCGAAAGCCTCAAGGGCAAGGTGAAGGGTGGCGGTTCGTTGACCGCACTGCCCATCATCGAAACACAGGCCGGTGACGTTTCGGCCTACATCCCCACCAACGTGATCTCCATCACCGATGGGCAGATCTTCCTGGAGAGCAACCTCTTCCTCAGTGGAGTACGCCCCGCCATCAACGTGGGTATCAGCGTGAGCCGTGTGGGTGGTAACGCCCAGATCAAATCCATGAAGAAGGTGGCCGGTACGCTGAAGCTCGACCAGGCCGCCTACCGTGAACTGGAGGCCTTCTCCAAGTTCGGCTCCGACCTCGATGCGGCGACCAAGGCCGTGTTGGACAAGGGTGCGCGTAACGTGGAGATCCTGAAGCAAGGGCAGAACAGCCCGGTGCGTGTGGAGGAGCAGATCGCCATCATCTACTGTGGTACCAAGGGCCTGCTGAGCAAGGTGCCGGTGAAGAACATCAAACAGTTCGAATCCGAGTTCATCACCATGCTGCGCAACAAGCACAATGACGTGCTCCAGGCGCTCAAGAAAGGGGACTATAACGACCAGATCACCGGTACGCTGGAGAAGGTGGCCGCCGATCTCGTGAAGAGTTTGGATAATTAAGCCTTTCCGAACGCGCGAACGATGCCAAGCCTGAAGGAAGTACGCAACCGGATCGTCTCGGTCAACAGTACCAAGCAGATCACCGCGGCCATGAAGATGGTGAGCGCGGCCAAGTTGCGGCGTGCTCAGGACGCCATCACACGCATGCGCCCGTATGCGGAGAAGCTTCAGCAGATCCTGATCAACGTGAGCGCATCGTTGGACAGCAGCGAGGGCAAGTACAGCCAGCAACGTGAGGTGAAGAAGGTCCTGCTTGTGGCCATCGTGAGCAACCGCGGCCTGGCCGGTGCGTTCAACACCCAGGTGTTCCGGCAGATCCGGCGCACGGCCACACAGTTGGAGAACGAAGGGACGACGGTCCACATCCTGCCGCTCGGTAAGAAGGCCCTCGATACCTACCGGCGCACGAAGTACTTCAATGCAGACCTTCCCTCGGATGGTGCCAGCCTGTACGACGGACTGAGCTTCGACAAGGTGGCCCCGAAGGCCGAGTTGCTCATGGAGCTCTTCGCCAACGGCACTTACGACCGGATCGTGCTGGTGTACAACAAGTTCAAGAACGCGGCCGTGCAGATCCTCTCCGAGGAACAATACCTGCCCGTGGCACCACCCAAGGCCGACCCAACGACCAAGGCCAGTGTCGTCAAGGTGGACCACATCATGGAGCCGAGCCGCGAGGAGATCGTGGAGAACATCATCCCGAAGAGCCTGAAGATCCAGCTCTACAAGGCCCTGCTCGATAGCAACGCCGCAGAGCACGGTGCCCGCATGACGGCCATGCACAAGGCCACGGACAACGCCGACAGCCTGTTGAAGGACCTGAAGTTGTCCTACAACAAGGCCCGCCAAGCTGCGATCACAGGCGAGATCCTGGAGATCGTGGGTGGGGCCGAGGCCTTGAAGGGCTGATCGCGCATTTCGTAGTGGGTCCTGAACGGGCTCCACCGGTACTTCCTCTCCGTATCGAGCTACTCCCCGCTGCGTGACCCTCGTGCCCTTAGCTGACCGTGTCGCGTACTTTGGCCCGGCGCTTGCCCCTTCATCCGCCCATGCCACGCAACTTCCTGATCCTCCTGTTGGGCATCGCCTTCGTCGGCGCATCCTGGTGGGTACGGGAACCGGATGCTGATCGCCAGCTTGAAAAAGAGGCGGCGCGGATCCAACG
>JADLAI010000247.1 GCA_020848295.1 Flavobacteriales bacterium | reverse complement strand
TCTGGCGTCCATTGACCGGAAAGGAGCATTTCCGTCCTTGAACAACTTCCACCCAACGAAAAACGAAGAGCCATGCCGATCCGAATGACCGACGACCAACGTGAACAAGGGAACCGCGGACCCAGTGGTGGTGGCGGTGGCCGCATGAGCGGTGGTGGTGGCGGCCTCGGCTCGCTCCTGCCGATGTTGATCGGGTTGCTGATGAAGAACCCGAAACTGATGATACTGGTATTGGGTATCGGTGCGGTGCTGTATTTCACTGGTGGGCTGAAGGGCTGCATCGGTGAAGGCGGTGGGAACGTCGCGCAGTTGCTGAAGTTCGCCACGGGCGGCAACATGGATCCCGCCGTGTACGACAAAGCCGAGGTGTACGAGCCGCTCACCGATAATGTGAACGCTCCCCTGCCGGAACGTTTCAGCCTGGAGAAATACGCGCCCAAGCGCCTGAACCAGGGCCAGCAGGGCAGTTGTGTGGCCTGGGCCAGCGCCTATGCGGCACGCACCATCGTGCAGGCGGCAGCCAAGCAGCAGGACCCCAACGCCACCGCGTTCAGCCCGGCGTACATGTACAACCAGATCAAGATCGAGGGCAGCGACTGCCAGGGCAGCTACATCCAGCGGGCCATGGAGCAGATGAGCAAGAACGGCGCCTTGCCCTTCAGTCAGTTCGCGTACACCGACCAGAGTTGTGCCAAGCAACCGTCCACCGAGGAGATGCAACGTGCGGTGCCTTTCCGGATCAAAGGATTCCAGCGCCTCTCCCAGGACGGCGACCCGCGCAGCATGGTGGACCTGAACGGTATGAAACAACACCTCGCGCAGGGCAGCCCCATCGTCATCGGTATGATGGTGGGCGGCAGTTTCATGCAGGACATGATGGGCCAGGACAAGTGGCTGCCCACCCAGGCCGACTATCCGATGAGCGGTTTCGGCGGGCATGCGATGTGCGTGATCGGCTACGACGATTACAAATTCGACCAGGAGTACAAGGACGGCATGGGTGGTTTCCAGATCATGAATTCCTGGGGACCGGAATGGGGGAAGAACGGGATCGCCTGGGTGAGCTACGACGACTTCGCACACTTCACGAAAGAGGCCTACGCGGTGTACCCGATGGGCGAAGGCGTGGACGTGGCACCGAGCATCTTCGACATCCGTTTCGGACTGCCCGTGGTGAACACGGCGGGCGATGTGACCGGCGAGTACATTGCACTGAAGCACGTGGGTGGCCGCACCTTCCGCACCGAAACGCCGATCGCCAAGGGCACCCGCTTCAAGGTGGAAATGACCAACAACGTGGAGTGTTATTCATACTGCTTCGGGCAGGAAACGGACGGCAGCACGTACATCCTCTTTCCGAACACGCCGAAACACTCGCCCTACTGCGGCATCACCGGCACCCGGCAGTTCCCGCGCGACCAGAGCATGACGGCGGACACCGTGGGAACCACCGATGTGATGACGATCCTGGTGTACCGCGAAGCGGTCGACTTCAACAAGGTGGATGCGGCCTTGAAAGCCTCCACGGCGCCCGGCATGGATGGCAAATTGAACGCGGTGCTCGGCAGTGAGCTGAGTGATGCGGCATCGATGCGCTACACGGCGGGCAAGACCTTCGGTGCCGCAGGACCGGCGACCAAAGCGGCCATGGCCATCGTGCTGGAGATCGAGAAACGATGAACCGATGGTGGCTGGTCCTCCCCGCTGCGATCCTGGTCGCGCAGGTGTTCCAACCCGACCGTGCGGTGCAGCCGAATGATCCTGCCCACGACCTGATCGCGGTGACCGAACCGACAACGGAGGTGCAGGATCTGCTGCGCAATGCCTGCTACGACTGCCACAGCGACCGGACGACTTTTACCAATTAGACATTCAATTCCGGCCAAAGATGCGCAGCTATTTTTTCGTAGGGCGATCCGTGACGGGCGCTGCGTAGCGGTGCCTACGGAACGCATGGCACGGAGAAGCCATGCGGAAAAAGAGCCAGCAGATCGGCCGATCATGAATGCGTAAATGGTATTACCCTTGGTACAGCTACATCACGCCGGTGAACTTCTGGATGCAGGGCCACATCGATGAGGGTCGTGCGGAATTCGACATGAGCTCCTGGGGCCGAAGACGGGCCAAGTGGCAACACCACAAGGCCAAAGGATCGATCGAGCTGTTGAAAGAAGGGGAAATGCCCCTTCCCTCCTACACGTGGTTACATCCGCAGGCGCGGTTGAGCGTGGAAGAGCGGGCAGCCCTGGCGAACTTCTTCTCCGACCTGGATCCTGGTAAGGTTGGCAGGGAGGAGCGCTGAGCGATCGCCCCCTTCAGGGTGACCGAACGTTCAGGTCCGGTCGCCATTCTTCGATCCCAAGGCGTCCAGGAACCTGGACAGCAGGTCCTCAAGCCGCTTGGTGCTCATCGAGATGGGCAAGCACCGTGTTCAGCGTCTCCTGATCGGTATGATGCTGGTTCTGGATGTAGCCGTTAGCGACCTCGTTGTGTTGCTGCGTGATGCTGAGATTCGTTCCGCTGAAGAAGACCATGGGGTCCACTTTGTAGAAAGCCGCCGCCTTTTGGATGAAGTCCAATTTGGGCAGGACATTTCCTTGCTCGTAGTCGTAGTAAGTACTTCTGGGTACACCAAGCCCTTCCGCCACTTCATCCAATGTGAGCTTGTTATGCGAGCGTAGCCTCGCCAACTTGTCTCCAATGCCGAATGCGTTCTCCATCGCTGATCGTGGTTTGCTTCAAAAGTATTCGGTGGCGCCGGAAATAATCCGGTGAGGCCGGACGGTGTTCACGCTGTGTTGCTCACAGCTTCGCATGGCCTGCTCAACGGAGGGTGGGAATAAGATCATATCACATGAGAAAACTGATTCGATCGATCATAGGGGTGGCCGCTACGATGGCATGGGTGGCGCCGTTGATGCCATGCATAGCCCAACACACAGCATCCATCGTCGGGAACCACGTGGTCCACTTCCCACCTGTCGGAGTGGTAGGGAACATCACAGAGAACCCGCTTCCTGTTCCTGATGATCCGGTGGCGCTCGCCAATGGGTTGACATACGCCGGTGAGCTACCACAGCACTCCCAGTACGTGCAACTCGACGACAGGGGCCGGGTGCTCTTCTTCATCATCGATGGCGACGTTTTCGACCGGGACGGATACTTGATCGCGCGGCGAAGTGCAGAGATCCAGGGATCCGACTCTTATCCGTTCCTCGATGGGTTGGTGAAGGAAGGCCGTGGCGAGCTGGTGGTGGCGCCGGTCCCGGACCGCTGTGGGGCCTGGTACCTGATCCATTCCCGCAGGCCCACTTCAGCGGCCCCGCACATCCTCGGCTTTTCCATCCTGGACCTGGGCGAACACAACACCCTATTCCCGGACGATGAGGACCGCCATGGGCGGCTTCTGGACCAAACTTCCATGTTCGATGAAGGATACGGCGGTTTCGCCGACGATTTCGACCTGAACCCGTACCTGGGCG
>JADLAI010000246.1 GCA_020848295.1 Flavobacteriales bacterium | reverse complement strand
GCAGCCACTTGGCCGAAGCGCTGTCGAAAGCGGACGCTTCTGTAAAGGAGCGGATGGACCACTTGGCCAAGGACCCAGAACTGCGGTATGAACTGACAACTGCCATCAAGAAGGTCGCTGGCGACCAATCCTTCTTCAATTGGGGCCTTCTGCTGCGCTTCCTCTTCAGTTGCCTCATCGACGCCGACCGGACCAATTCCGCAGAGTTCGAGCACCCACGCCGACGAAAGCGTCTTGGCGATGCACCGCAATGGCAGGAACTCATTGACCGGCTGGAACACCACCTCTCCGGCTTCACCTCCAACAGTCCTATCGACAAGCTGAGGAAAGACATCGCACAGCACTGCCTAAATGCTGCCCAACGTGAGCGTGGCACCTACACCCTTACCGTGCCCACTGGTGGTGGCAAGACACTGGCCAGCTTCCGGTTCGCGCTCCACCATGCGCAGAAGCAAGGCTTGGAACGCATCATCCACGTCATCCCCTACACCTCCATCATCGACCAGAACGCGCAGGTGGCACGCTCGGTGCTCGAACCTGCGGGAACGCCGTCCGGTAGTGTGGTACTGGAACACCACTCCAACCTGACACCGGAGAAGGACACATGGCGGAACAAGACACTCTCGGAAAATTGGGACGCGCCGGTCATCTATACCACCACCGTACAACTGCTGGAAGCGCTGTTCGCAGCGGGCACACGCGATGTGCGGCGCCTGCACCGCCTGTCCAAAGCGATCATCGTGTTCGACGAGGTGCAGACGCTCCCCATCAAGACCTTCCACCTGTTCTGCAACGCGATGAATTACATCGTGGAACATTGTGAAAGCACCGTGCTCCTCTGCACCGCCACCCAACCGCTGTTGCATGAACTGGATGAGAAGAAAGGCCGCTTACGGCTGGGAGCCTATAACAACCGGTCAGACAAGGACTATGAACTGATGCCCGATGTGAAGAAGCTTTTCACCGACCTTGAACGGGTGGATGTGTTAGACATGCGTAAGCCCAATGGATGGACCACGGCGGAAGTCGCGGAGCTTGCTCGGACGTGCATGCAGGACCATGGAAGTTGCCTCGTGGTGGTGAACACCAAGGCCATGGCCCTTGCGCTTTATGAGCAATGCGGCGGGGCGTCCAACAACGACCTTTTCCACTTAAGCACACACATGTGTCCGGCCCATCGCAAGGCGGTACTCGCCACCATACGCACCCGGCTGGAACCCGGCAAGGAAAAGCCCACGCTCTGCATCAGCACCCAACTCATCGAAGCCGGGGTGGATGTGGACTTCGGCAGTGCCATCCGTTCCCATGCGGGCCTGGACTCCATCGGGCAAGCGTCCGGGCGCTGCAACCGCAATGGTCGCCATGCCAAGCGACCGGTCTATGTGGTGAACCCCACCGATGAGAAAGTGGATATGCTCGAAGAGATCAGGGTCGGACAAGACGACTTCGCGCGCTTCATGGACGATGACTTCAAGAAGGCACCACAGGACTTCGACAACAATCCGCTCAGCGATGCGGCCATGAAGCGCTACTTCACCTACTTCTTCTTCGATAGACGGGCAGCGATGTCTTATCCAGTCGGAGTACCAACATTCGACCGTGGCGACTCACTATTGAACATGCTCGCAGAGAATGGAATGGCTCTTGATGCGCATAATCGTAGTCACGACAAACCATACGATGGACTTCCTCAATCCTTCATGAGCGCTGCCAAAGTCTTCCGAGCCATCGACAGCCCCACTCAGGGTGTCATTGTGCCCTACGGCGATGAAGGTTCCAAAGTGATCAGCGAACTCTGCGCTGAATACGACCCGACAAAGGCCTACGAGTTGTTGCGCCGTGCGCAACAGTACTCCGTGAACGTGTTCCCGAACGTGTTGCGCCCCCTCCGGGATGCGAATGCGGTGAGGGAGGTTCAGGAAGGCACGGGCATTCTGTTTTTGAACGACCGGTACTACGAGAAGAACACCGGGCTCAGCGAAGTCCCTATCAACCCAATGAAGCCACTGATAACCCCATGAAGAACATCATTGAGTTCAAGGTGTGGGGGCGCTATGCGCTCTTCACCGATCCGCTTACCCGTGTGGGTGGCGAGAAGTGCTCCTACCACATTCCCACCTACGAGGCCTTGAAAGGCGTGGTGAAGTCCATCTACTGGAAGCCCACCATCATCTGGGTCATTGATGAAGTGCGAGTGATGAAACGGATACGCACCCAGACCAAGGGAATGAAGCCCGTTGACATGAGCGGAGGCAATTCGTTGGCCTACTATACCTACCTCGCTGATGTTGAGTATGAAGTTCGGGCACACTTTGAGCCGAACAAGCACCGACCGGAATTGATGAAGGAGGATTACATTGAAGGGAAGCACTTCAACATCGCTAAGCGCATGCTGGATCGCGGTGGTCGGCAGGACATTTTCCTTGGCACCCGTGAATGCCAAGGCTATGTGGAGCCATGCACATACGAAGACATCGACAAGGGCCACTATGGCGATGCTGGTGAGGTCGGTTACGGCCTGACCTTCCACGGTTTCGATTACCCAGATGAGACCGGCAAGAATGAAATGGTTGCCCGATTCTGGATGCCTAAGATGATCAATGGTCGGATCAAATTCCCCAGACCCGAAGAATGCGTTCATCGCAAGTTCATTCGCGCCTTGAAGCCCAAGGACTTCAAGGCCGGCAAGACCCTACAGGATGTGAGTGCCACGGAAACTGAATGGGTGGAATCATGAGTTGGATCGAGAAACTCTACCAGACCTACGACAACTGCGCCGGACAGCCGCAGTTCGAGTCGTTCGCACTAATGCCCATCAGCCATACGACGCAGCAAGCTCAGATCGAGATCATGTTGAACCGCGCGGGCCAGTTTGTTTCGGCGCGAGCACTGCCGAAGGCCGAGGCCGAGACGTTGATCCCCTGCACGGAGGCGTCAGGGGGGAAAACGGGCACCAAGCCGGTGAACCACCCGTTGTGCGACAAGTTGCAGTACGTCGCGGGAGATTTCGAGGACTACGGCGGAGAGCTCACCTCAGGTTTCGCCAAGGACTTGAAGAAAGACCCGAATGCTGTGCATCCGTACAGGAAGTTCCTTGAGGAACTCGACGCTTGGCGCGTATCCCTACACACGCATCCGAAGGTGTCTGCGATCCACACCTACGTGTCTCAAGGGTCCGTTATCAAAGACTTGCTAAGGGTTGGCGTCCTGCTGCCTGATGGGGAGAACCGCTTCCTTAAGGAATGGAAAGAGGCCAAGAAAAAAGCACCGGGGTTGTACCAACTAAACGTTGCTCCGGAAGATGCGTTCGTGCGTTGGAAGGTCGGGGATCCGGGTGATACGTTGGTATCCACTTGGGAGGACCATGCACTGATCAACGCTTGGATCAACTACTATCAAGTATGGAAAGAGCAGGACCGGCCACCGCAGATGTGCATGGTTACCGGCAACCTCGCTCCAATAGCACTGATGCATCCCACCAAGCTAAGGTCGAGCGGGGACAAGGCTAAACTCATCTCAAGCAACGACAACGACGGTTTCACTTTCCGTGGCCGGTTCGCAGATCCTGATAAACCGAAGCATGGCTCGAATGCAAGCAAGGAACCTTCGGCTGCGGAACAAGCCTGCACCGTGAGCTATGAGGTTTCCCAGAAATCGCACCTCGCGCTGCGTTGGCTGCTCGCCTACGGCCGGAAGCAATCGTTCCACAATGGTTCTCAGGCCTACGTCGCATGGGACTATGGTGGTGCGGAAACTCCCAAGCCCTTCGTCAATAGCCTTGAACTACTTGCTGGCATTCACGAGGACCGCGAAGAGCCATCGGGGTATCTGGGAGACGCAGGACAAGCCTTTGGGCGCCGACTATCGAAGCAGATGCGTGGGTATGCGCAAAAGCTGAGCAGTTCGAAAGGCATATCGATCATCGGCATCGACTCGGCAACAGGCAATCAAGGCCGGGCCGCGATCATCTACTACAGAGAACTCACCGGCTCGGAGTTCATCGAGCGGATCGAGGCTTGGCACAAGGTGTTTGCCTGGCCGCAACGGTATGAGAGAGATAGGAAAGTTGTGGAGTTCGTTGGCGCGCCCGCGCCCAACGAAATCGCCGAAGCAGCCTTTGGCGGATTGGACAAAGACAAGGACCGAAAGTTGCTACGAGCTACGATCGAGAGGTTGATACCCTGCATCATTGACGGCCGCTCATTACCACTCGACTTGGTCGAAGGTGCCGTGCGTCGCACATGCAACAGAACTGGATTCGAGAAGACCAAAGGCAAGAAGGGCAGTGTCTTCGAGAACGCATGGGAAATGCAGCTCGGCATCGCCTGCGCACTGTACAAAGGCTCCAACACTCAACACACCCATCAAATGGCACTGGAAGAAGATCGTACCACTCGCTCATACCTCTATGGCCGGCTGCTAGCTATTGCAGAGTTCATCGAGGGCAGGGCACTCCATCAAGCTGGCGAGAAACGCGACACCAACGCAGCCCGCTACATGAGCCGCTTTTCAATACGCCCGTACTCGACGTGGACTCATATCGAACAGAGCCTGACCCCCTACATGAATCGGCTTGAAACGAACAGCAGAGGGCTAGCTACGCGGATGAAAACCAAGTTGGACGACGTGCATCACCTCTTCGAAGGGGATGCCTATCGTCAGGACGAAAAACTGGATGGAGAGTTCCTTCTGGCCTTCCATTGCCAACGAAAGCGGTTATGGGAGCAAGAAGAAGAGATCCGCAAGGAATGGCAGGAAAAGAACCGCAAGAAGAACGAAGAACAAACCACCACCTGAATCATGAAAACGCTAGAGCACAAGATTGACTTCGCTGTAAGCCTGCACGTACGGAATGCCAACCCCAACGGCGATCCCCTTAACGGGAATCGGCCGCGACTGACATTCGATGATCACGGAGAGATCACCGACGTAGCGATCAAGCGCAAAATGCGAGATCGCCTCATGGATGCGAAGCATGAGATCTTCGTACAGGCCGACGACCGACGCGCACCAGGGGATACGTTCAAGAATCTGAAGGAGCGAGCTGAGAAGGGAGTTGGCAAGCCCGAGAAGGGCAAGCAGCAAGCGTACATTGAGAAGGCTTGTAAGAAGTGGTTTGATGTGCGGGCCTTCGGTCAGGTTTTCCCTTTCAAGAAGGGCGACCAAAGCGCAGATGGCGGCGGTGGCGATTCCGGCGTCTCCATCCCGGTGCGCGGACCGGTGTCGATACAGTCAGCGTTTAGCGTCAAACCCATCCAGGTCGCCAGCACACAAATCGTTAAGGGGACAAGCTTAGAGGGCGACGGGGAAAAGCGAGCCTCTGACCAAATGGGCATGAAGCACCGCGTTGATGGAGACGCTACTTACGTCTTCTATGGCAGCATCAATCCTCAACTAGCTGAACGGACTTTCTTCATGGATGATGATGCTCTGGCGATAAAGGACGTCCTGCTCAAACTCTTCGAGAACGATGAGTCTACGGCTCGGCCAGCGGGTAGCATGCGGGTAATAGAGCGGGTGTGGTGGAACCATGGGACCAAGTCGGGCAAGCTCTCTTCATTTCAAGTGCATGACATCATTCGAGCAAGCTTGAAGCCGGACGGGACCTTCGACAAGACCAAGCTCAAGCACAAGGATATGCCTGACCCCGAAGTTGACCCCGGCTTCTGACCCAATGACCCTCGACCCCATCCCCATCTCCGCCTTGCAGCACTGGATGTACTGCCCCCGGCAGTGCGCCCTGATCCATGTGGAGCAGGTTTTTGCGGACAACGTGCACACCGCGCGCGGCAACGCCGTGCATGCACTGGTGGACGAGCCGGGCTACGAGATGAAACACGGCGTGAAAGTCGAGCGGTCGCTCCCCCTGTGGAGCGACCGTATCGGCCTGATCGGCAAGGCCGATGTGGTGGAATTCCATCCCGATGGCAGCGTGTACCCCGTGGAGTTCAAGCACGGCCCCAAGCGCAAGCACACGCACGACGACATTCAACTGGCCGCCCAAGCCATCTGCTTGGAGGAAATGCTGGGGAAGCCGGTGCCGCAAGGCGCCATCTACCACGCCAGCAGCAAGCGCCGCCGCGAGGTGTCCATTGACGCCGGCTTGCGCGACTTGGTGGAGCA
Organism: Flavobacteriales bacterium; assembly: GCA_020848295.1. Taxonomy (GTDB): domain Bacteria; phylum Bacteroidota; class Bacteroidia; order Flavobacteriales_F; family PHOS-HE28; genus PHOS-HE28. Next base: position 1,786 of record JADLAI010000246.1, on the reverse strand, counting down.
TACCGCTGATGACGTGCGCAGCATCATCCAGCGCGGCACCCTTCCGCCACCCGTGAACGATGCCCGCTGCGACCAATGCTCGCTGAAGGACATCTGCCAACCTGAAGCGTTGAACGATCGACGCACACAACGCATGCTTCGCGATGAACTCTACGAACCGTGAGCTTCCCCCCTTCTCCCATCCTGAGCGAAGTCGAAGGAGAGAAGGGGTTGGAGGATGAGGGATGCACCACCTGGAGAACACCCTCTACGTAATGACACCCAATGCCTACGCGCACTTGGAGAACGCCACCGTGCGCATCGACGTGGAGAAGGAGAAGAAGCTGCAAGTACCCCTGCACCACCTGGCCGGCCTGGTCTGTTTCGGCAATGTAATGGTCTCGCCCGGCCTTATGCACAAGCTGGCGGATGAGGGCAAGAGCCTTGTGCTGCTGGACTACAATGGCCGTTTCAAGGCCCGGCTGGAAGGCGGCATCAGCGGCAACATCCTGCTGCGCAAAGCCCAATACATGGCAGCCGATAAGCCGGCCATCACGCTGGAAATAGCGCGCGCCATTATTGCGGGCAAGATCAAGAACAGTCGCTCCGTACTGCTGCGCGGCGCACGCGAAACCGACAACGCCGATGACATCGCCAAACTCGATGCCGTGGCCCTAAGCCTCGCCCAAAGCCTCGGCAACCTGAAGCACGCCACCGACGTGGACACCGTGCGCGGCCTCGAAGGCGAAGCGGCCAAGAACTATTTCGGCGTGCTGCCGCTCATCATCAAGCCGCAATACCGCGAAGCCTTTGCGCTCAATGGCCGCACACGCCGCCCACCGCTGGACCGTACGAACGCCCTCCTCTCCTTCCTCTACGCCATGCTCATGAACGATTGTCGGAGTGCCTTGGAAGCCGTGGGCCTGGACCCACAGCTCGGCTTTTTGCATGTGGTACGGCCAGGCCGCGCTGCCTTGGCCTTGGACCTTCAGGAAGAGTTCCGCTCCGTCCTCGTGGACCGCCTTGCGCTCACTCTGATCAATCGGGGCCAGGTGCAGGAAAGCGATTTCGACCTGCGCGAAGGCGGTGCCGTGTTGCTCAACGACAAGGGGCGCAAGACCGTGGTGGTGGCCTGGCAGGAACGCAAACAGGAACTGGTACAGCACCCGCTCACCGAGGCCAAGATGCCCATCGGCTTATTGCCCTTTATACAGGCACGCTTTCTGGCCCGCACCATCCGGGGTGAGATGGACGGCTACATCCCTTACATTGCAAAGTAGTCATGCTCATCATTGCCACCTACGACGTAAGCACCGAGACCGCTGGCGGCCGGAAGCGCCTGCGCCGCGTGGCCAAGTGCTGCGAGCGCATGGGGCAACGCGTGCAGAAGAGCGTCTTCGAGTTCCAAGTGGACCAAATGCAGTTTGAGCAATTGGAACGGGACCTGGTGGCAGAGATCAATGAGGATGAGGACAGCATCCGCTTCTACCGGATAACCGAACCGGTCGATTTGCGGGTGAAGCAGTATGGAAATTTTCGTAGTACCGACTATGCAAAGCCCTTGATCGTGTAACTTGAGGCCACGCACATTGCGCGAACCACAAGTGACGATGAAACCCCGCCCATTTCGCGAATTCCGCAACTCATTGGCCACAAGCTCCCTCAGGGCAACAACACCCTTGATCTTTGACGTCCTGTTGAACTTTCGCGATAGTTTCGCGCATACTCCCGAGCTATCCCGTACCACGCAGGCATTCAGGATGGCGCGGTCGCTCGGCATTTAGGTGCCGGGCGCGGATTGAAACTT
>JADLAI010000245.1 GCA_020848295.1 Flavobacteriales bacterium | reverse complement strand
CTGGCCGGTCTGGATGGCGTACTGCTCGGCGGGCAGGCCGAAGCTGTCGTAGCCCATGGGGTGCAGCACGTTGAAGCCGCAGTGGCGCTTGTGGCGCGCCACGATGTCGCTGGCGATGTAGCCCAGCGGGTGCCCCACGTGCAGGCCGGCGCCGCTGGGGTAGGGGAACATGTCCAGCACGTAGTACTTCGGCTTGGCGGGATCGTTCAACGCACGGAAGGTCCCGCGCTCCCGCCATTCGCGCTGCCATTTCCCCTCAATGTTCCTGTGATCGTACTGCATGATGGGTTCCTACTGGGCACGAAGGTAGAAGGCCGATGGAAGCGGCGTTGCCACCCGAAGGTGGTCGGGGCCTGGGGGCCTGTTCGGCAACGCCGTGGCCCTTACTTTCGCCGCCGCATGAGCGATCATCGTTACCTGAGGTCCCGCACGCGCATTTCCAACGTGAGCACGGTGATCGGCATCGCGCTGGTGCTCTTCATGCTGGGTGTGCTGGGGTTCCTGGTGCTCAATGCACGGGCCCTGGAGCGCTATTTCAAGGAGAATGTGCGTGTTGAGCTCTTCCTGAAGCGCGATCTGAAGGAGGTGGATGTGATGCGCTTCCGCAAAGAGCTGGACACCGAGGCCTACACCAAGGAGACCCGGTACGTGACCGCGGATGAGGCGGCCGAACAGCTGAAGCAGGACCTGGGTGAGGACTTCCTCGGTGTATTGGGGAGCAACCCCCTCCTTCCCTCGGTGGAGTTGCGGCTGAACGCGGAGCACGCGCATGCCGACAGCTTGAAGTGGATCGTGGAACAATTGAAGAAGGACCAGCGGGTACAGGAGGTTGCGTACAATGCGGCGGTGGTGGAGAACATCGATGCCAACGTTCACAAGATCGGCTTGTTGGTGCTGGGATTCACCGCGCTGTTGTTGTTCATCGCCATCGCCTTGATCAACAACACCATCCGCCTGGCGATCCATAGCAAGCGTTTCCTGATCCGCACCATGCACCTGGTGGGGGCTACGCGCTGGTTCATCAAGAAGCCCTTTTTGGCCCAGAGCATCTGGCAGGGCATCGTGGGTGCGGTGCTGGCGATCGGTCTGTTGGTCGGCTTGCTGCAACTCACCGATCGTTACATGCCCGACCTGCTGGCCTTCACCGACACCGGGACCCTTGCGCTGCTCTTCGCGGGGGTGCTGGCACTGGGCCTGCTGGTCTCCCTGGTATCCACTTGGTTCGCGGTGCGCCGCTACCTTCGCATGAATTCCGAGGACCTGCACTGGAGTTGAACCGACCCCCGACCGAGCGCCATGGCCAAACCCGAACTGAACAACGACATGCCCTTCACGGCAACGAACTACCGGTTGCTGCTGATCGGTATGGCCATCCTGGTGGTGGGCTACATCCTGATGGCGGGTGGCGGCAACGGCGATCCCAACGCGTTCGATGCGGGTGAACTCTTCAGTGTACGGCGGATCACCGTGGCGCCGATCGTGGTGCTGGTAGGCTACGCCTTCGTGGCCTATGCCATCCTGAAGAAGACCGGGGAGAACGAGGCGGGCAAATGACCACCCTGCAAGCGATCATCCTCGCGATCATCGAGGGGATCACCGAATTCCTGCCGGTAAGCAGCACCGGGCACATGATCATCGGGTCCACCATCATGGGGATCCAGCAGGACGAATTCGTCAAGCTATTCACCGTCGCCATCCAGTTCGGGACCATCCTGAGCGTGGTGGTATTGTACTGGAAGCGGTTCTTCCAAAGCCTCGACTTCTACCTGAAGTTGCTGGCTGGTTTCATTCCGGCGGTGATCGCGGGTCTGCTCTTCAAGGACCAGGTCGATATGCTGCTGGAGAACGTGGTGGTGGTGGGTGTGATGTTGTTCCTCGGTGGCCTTGTATTCCTGTTCATCGACCGGCTCAACCCGGAAGCGGCCGAGGGTGTGGAACAGCCCATGACCTTCAAACAGGCCACGCTGATCGGGATCTGGCAATGCCTGGCCATGGTGCCCGGTGTGTCGCGGTCGGCGGCCACGATCATCGGCGGGATGACACAGGGCCTCTCACGAAAGAACGCCGCGGAGTTCAGCTTCTTCCTCGCGGTGCCCACCATGTTCGCCGCCACGGTGAAGAGCATCTACGACTACGTGAAGGATGGCGGCGCTTTCACCAATGAGCATCTGCAACTCTTCGCCATCGGCAACGCGGTGGCCTTCATCGTGGCGATCGTGGCCATCCGGTCCTTCATCAGCTACCTCACGAAAAGCGGGTTCAAGGCCTTCGGCTGGTACCGCATCGCAGTGGGAGGTGTGATCATCGCGCTGCACCTGGCAGGTGTATCGATGCAGATGATGTGAAGTGGGGATATCACAAGAAGGACGGGAGAGGGACCGAGGGGTTGCGGGTCGTTACCTTAGCCCTTGATGGAAAGGACGCAGGCTGCCGTCATCCACGAACGAAGGATCAGAAAGCATGTTGGACCGGTCGAAGCATACGATCATCAACGGCGACAGCCGCGAGATGAGCGAACTAAAGGACGAGAGCGTCCACTTGGTGGTCACATCCCCTCCTTACTGGCAGTTGAAGGACTACGGGATGGAGAACCAGACCGGCTTCCATGATGACTACGAAACCTACATCAATCACCTGAACCTGACGTGGCAGGAGTGCTTCCGGGTGCTGCACAAGGGTTGCCGGATGTGCGTCAACATCGGCGACCAGTTCGCCCGCGCCACGTACTACGGGCGGTACAAGATCATCCCCATCCATACCGAGATCATCAAGTTCTGCGAGATGGCCGGTTTCGATTTCATGGGGCAGATCATCTGGCAGAAGGCCACAACCATGAACACATCGGGCGGGGCGAGCATCATGGGCAGTTTCCCGCATCCGAGGAACGGCATCGTGAAGCTGGATTTCGAGTACATCCTCCTGTTCAAGAAGCAGGGGACCGCGCCCAAGCCCACCGAAGAGCAGAAGGAGGGGTCCGCGATGACCACGGAGGAATGGAACACCTACTTCAACGGCCATTGGTACTTTCCGGGGGCGAAGCAGGACAAACACTTGGCGATGTTCCCGGAGGAACTACCGTATCGATTGATAAGGATGTTCTCCTTTCCGGGGGAAACGGTGCTGGACCCGTTCATGGGAAGCGGAACGACGGCATTGGCCGCGCGGAAACTGAACAGGGATTCCATCGGCTATGAGATAAATCCTGGATTCATCCCGATCATCAGGGAAAGGATCGGAACGGACGATGCCTTCACACAGGTGGGAACGGAGGTCGTCACGCAACCAGCGATCACCGCCGATCTTGAAGCGCGGATCAAGGCATTGCCCTACCAGTTCGTGGACACGCATAAGTTGGACAAGAAGATCGACGTGAAGAAGATCCAGTACGGGTCCAAGATCGACGCTAGCAGCACGGGAAAAAGGGAGGAATACTTTTCGGTGAAAGAGGTCATCAGTCCTGAACTGCTCAGGCTGAACAATGATCTGACGGTCCGGTTGATCGGCATACAGGAGAACCCAGCCGCCAACGGGAAGGCCACGGAGTACTTGATCAACAAAGTGCGTGGCCGGAAGGTGTTCATGCGGTACGACGATGTGAAGCATGACCGGGACAACAACATGATGGCCTATCTGTACCTGGAGAACAAGACCTTCATCAACGCGCACCTGCTGAAGGAGGACCTGGTGTGGGTGGACAACTCGATCGATTTCAGGTACAAGAACAAGTTCAATGCCCTGGTCAATGGCTAAGAAGGAGGTCGGGAGGTATTCATCGGATTTCGGCAGGAAGGAGAAAATCCTGAACTACGCCACGCAGACCTATCAGCTGTCGCGGCCGAACAAGGTGGGGTCGGTCATGGCCCTGATCAGGGAGTGCCAGCCGGGTACGATCGAGGAATGGGAGCGGTGGTATTTCGATAACGCCCATACAGCAGGTAAGAACAGCTTCAGGATCACACGCGAGAGCTTGCAGGAGCTCGGCGACCGGCTTTACGAGAAGATCACGGAGGTCGTGATACCCGAATGGCGGGAAGCGTTCAATACCCTTACTAGGGAAGATTGCAGCCACTACATCCACAACCTGACGATCAACCGGACTTATGACGGATACCTGAGAGAAAAGTCCGTTGTGAATGATGGCCTGTCCAAGCTGTTCCCGGATGTGCGCTTCACGGAAAGCCCATCCGAACTGGACCACGCAGGCGACATCGATTACCTCGGCCATGTGACCGGTGACAAGGCTTTCGGGATACAGATAAAGCCGGTCACGGCCCGGTCGAATTTTGGCAACTACTCGGCTTCGGAAAGGATGAAGGCGAGTTTTGAGGAGTTCAAGAAGGACTTCGGCGGGAACGTGTTCATCCTATTCAGCTTGGACGGGGAGATAGCCAATGAGGAGGTGATCGAACAGATCAAAGGCGAAATAGAGCGGTTGAGGCGATAAGCTATTCTTCACGCATACATGAGATCGCATCAACCGGATTTCGACTTCACCCCGGATAGCGGTGGTCTTGTTCTGGTGGATAAGCCGCTCACGTGGACCAGTTTCGACGTGGTGGGGAAATTGCGTGGGGCCATGCGCATCGCTGCGGGCCGGAAGATCAAGGTGGGCCATGCGGGCACCTTGGATCCCCTGGCAAGCGGGCTGCTGATCCTGGCCTACGGCCCCTTCACCAAGAAGCTGCCTCTGATCACCGGCGCGGAGAAGACCTACAGCGGCACCATCACGCTCGGTAGCGTAACCCCCAGCTACGACCTGGAGACCACCCCGGAGCCGTTCGGCGCGTGGGAACACCTGGACGAGGCCACGGTCCGTGCGGCCTTCGCCCGCTTCCTCGGCACCATTGAACAACGCCCACCGAATTACAGTGCCAAACGTTTCGAGGGGGAGCGGGCCTACTTCCTGGCCCGCGATAGTGCGCGTGCCCACCTGGTTGCGATGAAACCCGTGACCGTGAAGGTGAGCGCCTTGGAGGTCACCGGTATGCGTGGTGCGCATATCGACTTCGAGGTACACGTGAGCAAAGGCACCTACATCCGTTCGTTGGCCCACGATATCGGACAGGTGCTGGGCTGTGGCGCCTACCTGAGCGCGTTACGCCGTACGCGGATCGGGACCTACGACGTGAAGGACGCCCACACCCCCGAAGAATGGTCAGAACGGATCGCGCCCTACCCCCGTTAGTGGGTTATCAACAGGATATGTAGCTGAGCCTTAGGCGATTCGCCGATCGGTCCACGATCACATTATCTTCGGCGCCCGAATCATTCGGGCCCGGCCCCGTAAGCCCGCCCCAATCCCATGAAACTCACCGCATTCAAATTCGCGCTCCCCAAGGAGCAGATCGCACTTTACCCCACCAAGGACCGCGACGGAAGTCGGCTGATGGTGCTGCACCGGAAGGACGGCAGGATCGAGCATAAGAAGTTCAAGAACATCCTGGACTACTTCGATGAAGGGGACGTCTTCATCCTGAATAACACCAAGGTATTCCCGGCCCGCATGTGGGGCAATAAGGAGAAGACCGGCGCCAAGATCGAGGTCTTCATGCTGCGCGAACTGAACCGCGACAGCCTCTTGTGGGATGTGATCGTGGACCCGGCGCGGAAGATCCGGATCGGCAACAAGCTCTATTTCGGCAAGGACGACGAACTGGTGGCGGAGGTGATCGACAACACCACCAGCCGTGGGCGTACCCTTCGTTTCCTCTTCGATGGAACATACGAGGAATTCAAGCAGACCATCACCGAGATGGGCGAGACGCCGCTGCCGCGCTACATCAAGCGGGACACCGAGCCGAGCGATGCCGAACGCTACCAGACCATCTTCGCCAAGCACGAAGGAGCGGTAGCGGCACCGACCGCAGGCCTCCATTTCAGCCGTGAGCTGATGAAGCGCATAGAGCTCAAGGGGATGAATTTCGCGGAGGTCACCCTGCACGTGGGCCTGGGCACATTCCGGCCGGTGGAGGTGGAAGACCTGACCAAACACAAGACCGACAGCGAGCAGGTGATCATCGATCGTGAAGCCTGCAACGTGGTGAACCGGGCGAAGGACACGCGCAAGCGGGTGTGCGCGGTGGGCACCACCACCATGCGTGCCATCGAGAGCAGCGTGAGCACCGAGAACCACATGAAGCCGTACAACGGGTGGACGAACAAGTTCATCTTCCCTCCCTACGACTTCAGCATCGCCGACAGCATGATCACCAACTTCCACATGCCCGAGAGCACCTTGCTGATGCAGGTGTGCGCCTTCGGCGGGTACGACCATGTGTGGGAGGCGTACAAGGTGGCCATCAAGGAGAAGTACCGCTTCTTCAGCTACGGGGATGCGATGTTGATCATCTGAGGAGAACGGGTTCAAGCGTGAAAGGGTGCGAGGGTCAATGCTCTTGCACCCTTTCAATTTCGCACACAGGCACGGATCTTTGATCGACCATGGAACATTCCACCATCATCGTCGCCGGCGGAAGCGGCAAACGGCTGGGCGGGCCGGTGCCCAAGCAGTTCCAAGTGGTGAAGGGACGGCCACTGTTGATGTGGACCATCGAGGCTTTCCACCGCTTCGATCCGGCCATGCCGATCATCGTGGTGTTGCCTCGGGAACACTTCGACATCTGGAAAGCCCTATGCCTTGGGCATCGATTCTTCATCAAGCACGAGGTGGTGGCGGGAGGCGAACAACGGTGGCACAGCGTGAAGGCGGGGTTGGACAAGGTGGAACATGATGGGCTGGTCGCAGTACATGACGGTGTGCGCCCG
>JADLAI010000244.1 GCA_020848295.1 Flavobacteriales bacterium | reverse complement strand
GCAACGTGGCCAATTGGAACATGATCGAATGCACCCGGACGAAAGGCTCCGGGAACGAGGTGTTGATCAATGGCATCTTCCCCATCGTGTTCATCCATTTCACCCGGTCGTTGATCGATGGTGTGGTCTCCGGGAGTGACGCTTTGTTGCTCCCGCACCTGACGATACTGCGGGACCGATTGCTCACCGCCGGTTTCCCGATGGATGTGATCGCCGAGAGTGAGAAGCGGTTGGCCGAGAAGAACAAGGAACCGGATACCTCCGTGCGCGGCCGTCTGGGTCGGGCGATGAAACGTGTGACCGGTGGCAAATGAAGGGAATACCTTACGGATAGCCCTGGCCTCCCCAGCGGAGAACGCCTGGAGCGAGACCTTCATCGCCGCACACATCGACCGCCTCGACAAGGTCGAATTGCTGCTGACCGGTGGGGTACCACCGCGCCGCGCATCGCTGGGCGGACCGCTGGTGGCCGAAGCTGGTCTCGCCCTTCTGCGAGACCGGGTGCTCGGTAAACTGCACGGTGGTCTGCCTGGCTTGGCACTCCGTCGATTGGCCGGGCGGCTGGCTCGGATCCGGCCCGACGTGGTGCTGGCGGAGTACGGTACCATGGGAGCCGAGATCGCGGCAGCCTGCGAACGTGCGGGTGTGCCCCTCGTGGCCCATTTCCACGGCTTCGATGCGCACCGCACCGACTACATCGAACACTATGGTGGCTATCGCACGCTCTTCGAGTACGCGGCTGCATTGGTGGTCGTGAGCCGGACAATGGAGGCACAGTTGCTTGCCCTTGGCGCACCACGTTCGAAAGTGATCTACAATTGCTACGGCATCGATGTGGACCGCTTTGTACCTGGCCGGCCTGATCTTGCACCACCACACTTCCTGGCGGTTGGGCGTTTCGCGGAGAAGAAAGCACCACATCTTACGATCACCGCGTTCAGCAAGGTGGTGGCCGCACGCCCCGAAGCACGTTTGACCATGGTGGGCCGTGGGCGGCTGTGGGAGCAGTGCAAGCAACTGGTGCAGGACCTTGACCTGGGAGCGAACGTGGAACTTTGTGGGGTGAGGACACCGGATGCCATCGTCGAACTGCTGCACCGGAGCAGGGCCTTCGTACAGCACAGCATCGTCACTCCGAACAACGACCATGAGGGCACACCCTTGGCCGTATTGGAAGCGATGGCCGCCGGAGTTCCCGTGGTGGCCACGCGCCATGCGGGCATCGCCGACGTGGTGGCGCACGGTGAACGCGGCCTGCTCTGTACCGAGCAGGATGTGGACACCATGGCGGAACACATGATCGAGCTGATCGACACGCCTGCCATGGCGTTGGCCATGGGCCAGGCCGGCCGGGCCTATGCCGAGTTGGAGCACCGTGTCGAAGTGCAGGTGGGCCGCTTGCAACGGGTCCTGGAAATGGCGGCACGTAGGACATGAGACCGGTGCGCGTCCTATACCTCACGCATTACGCGGAACTGTATGGCGCCAACCGTTCCCTTTTGGACCTGGTCACCGGATCGTCCAGGATGGGTGCTGTGGAACCCTTCGTGGTACTGGCGGCCGATGGTCCCATGGCCGCAGCTTTGCAACGGGCAGGGATAGGCCATGCGGTGGTGCCTTTCGTCCCCTGGATGCACAAGCAGGTGTATTCGGGTCGGGCGCATCACCGCCTGCTTCAGCGCATCCGCAACCGCCGTGCGGCACATGAACGTGATCGGGTCAACGAGGAAGCGTCCCAACGGATCATCGCGACCGCGAAGGAGCACCGGGCACAGGTGGTACACACCAACAGTTCGGTGATCGGCATTGGAGGCCCCATCGCACGGCGGCTCGGCGTCCCGCACGTGTGGCACATCCGCGAACTTCCATTCCTCCACTACCACTTCCGGGTGGATGGTGGCGTGCGTCGGTATGCATGGGAGTTGAAACAGGCCGATGCCATCATCGCGCTCTCACAAGCGGTGGTGGAGGACATGCGGCAATGGTTGCCAGCGGCGGAACGTATCCATATCGTACCGAATGGGATCGTTACGGAGCAGGGATGGAAGGAACGCGGATCGATGATCACGGACCGCTGGGCCAGAACGGGAACCTTCGATTTCCTCCTCGCCGGGCATTTCCATCCATCCAAGGGGCAGGTGGAGGCCATCCATGCGTTCGCCGAAGTGTACCGCTACGAACCGGCCACACGACTACACCTGGCAGGCAATGGCCGCATGGACCCCGCACGGGAAGCGGTCCAACAGCTCGGCCTGAACGAAGTGGTGCACTTCCACGGCTACGTTGAACGTATCACGGATGTGATGAGTGGTGTACATGCACTGTTGCAATGTTCGCAGCACGAAGCACTTGGTCGGATCGTGCTGGAGGCGATGGCCGATGGGCTACCGGTGATCGGCCATGCCTCAGGTGCCACGCCGGAGCTGGTCACCGATGGTGCCAACGGCTCCTTGTATCGCACACATGCCGAACTGGTGGAGGCGATGCGGCGCATGGCCCACCACCGGTCTGAAGCACGGCGGATGGGGACGGTGGGGCGCGAACTGGTGCTGGAGCACTATACACTGGATCTGATGTGGCACCGGATCCATTCGATCTATCGCGACTTGTGCCCATCTTGAGGCCGAATGGCGCCCAGGGTCTCCATCATCACCCCAAGCTACCAGCAGGCGCGATACCTGGAGGCATGCCTGCGATCGGTCCGGGACCAGGAAGGGGCCTTGGTCGAGCACATCGTGGTGGACGGCGGAAGTACCGATGGTTCGGTTGAACTGATCCGCAATACGCAGGACCGACTGGCCTGGTGGTGCAGCGAGGCCGACGCGGGCCAGAGCGATGCGATCAACAAGGGCTTGTCACATGCGACGGGTGAGATCTTCGGTTGGGTGAACAGCGACGACCGCCTGCTGCCGGGATCGCTGGCGCTGGTATCCGAACGTTTCGCCGCGGACCCGACCATGCAGGTGCTCGAAGGCCATCGCTTGTTGGAGACCCCGGACGGGGCCACCACCAGATCGCCGCTCAACGATCCTGCATATCCCGATGAAATGTGGATGGCCCCCGTGATCAACCAGCAATCCACCTTCTATCGCATGGATGCCGTACGGGAAGTGGGCGGCGTCGATCCCGCACTGCATTATTGCATGGACCTCGACCTCTGGTGGCGTGTGCTCTTCGCTCATGGGCCTGGAACGATCCGCACGATCGGCAAGGACCTCGCGGTGTTCAGGCTCCAGGAACAGAGCAAGACCGCCGCGGGCACCGAAGGCTTCGTAAGGGAGACCGCTGCCTTGTTGATGGCCATGGCACAGCGGGTCGGTGATCAGGAGATGTACGGTGTGCTTGAATCGGGTTATCCTTCAATGGTCGAACTCAGACCATCCAACG
>JADLAI010000243.1 GCA_020848295.1 Flavobacteriales bacterium | reverse complement strand
CCGTCGAACGCATCGAAAGGGCTTTGGGCGAGAACGAGCGCATCATGGTGTACGGCGATTACGATGTGGATGGCACCACGGCCGTGGCCTTGGTCTATTCCTTCCTGCAACGCTTCACCGGCAACCTCACGTTCTACATCCCCGACCGCTATGCCGAAGGTTATGGCATCTCTTTCCTGGGCATCGATCGGGCGGCCAGCGAGGGTGTGGGCTTGATCATCGCGCTCGACTGCGGGATCAAGGCCGTGGACAAGGTGGCGTATGCTGCGGAACGCGGTATCGACATGATCATCTGCGACCACCACCGACCGGGCGATGTGCTGCCGAAAGCCGTGGCCGTGCTTGATCCGAAACGTTCCGACTGTGCGTATCCCTTCAAGGAGCTGAGCGGCTGTGGGATCGGTTTCAAATTGGTGCAGGGTCTGGCCCAGCGCAACGGCATCCCACGGAACGAGGTGGAGCCACTGCTCGATCTGGTGGCCGTGAGCACCGCGTGCGACATCGTGCCGGTGACCGGGGAGAACCGGGTGCTCACCCGCTTCGGGCTGGAACGTGTGAACCAGGACCCGCGACCCGGCATCAAGGCCATGATGCAGATGGCCAATGTGAAGAAGCGTCTGGGCGTATCGGAACTCGTGTTCACGATCGGCCCACGGATCAACGCGGCGGGCCGCATCGAGCACGGCAGGCAGGCCGTGGAACTCCTGTTGGCCAAGGACCTGGCCCAGGCCGAGCAGATCGGCCTGCGCGTGGATGGCAACAACACCGCACGCCAGGAGCTGGATAAGCGCATCACCGAGTCGGCCCTCGCACACATCGCACAGGACGATTTCGTGCGCGATGCCTGGAGTACGGTGATCTTCGACCCAAGCTGGCACAAAGGCGTGATCGGCATCGTGGCCTCGCGGTTGATCGAGCAGTACCACCGGCCCACCATCGTGCTCACCGAGAGCCAGGGCAAGGCCGTGGGCAGTGCGCGCAGCGTGAAGGGCTTCGATGTGTATGAGGCGATCAATGCCTGTAGCGACCTGCTCGATCAGTTCGGTGGGCACATGTATGCGGCCGGCCTCACCATGCCCCTGGCGAACGTGGGTGCCTTTCGCGCACGCTTCGATCAGGTGGTGCGCGCCACCCTGGATCCCGCCTTACGTGTGCCCGAAGAGGAGGTGGACGCCGAGGTGGCGCTGTGCGACCTTGATCCCGCATTGGCTCGGATCATGCACCACATGGAACCCTTCGGGCCGGGCAACATGAAACCACTGTTGATGACGCGCGGTGTGGTGGACACTGGCCAGGCCCGCATCGTGGGGGAGGACCACCTGAAGTGCGCCGTGCGGATGCCAGGCGGCCAGGGACCGGTGTTCGACGCGATCGGCTTCCGGCTCGGTGCCTACCTGGAGCTGCTGCGCAGCGGTGCACCCTTCAGTTTGATCTACACCTTGGAAGAGAACGAGTGGAACGGTCGGCGCAGCCTGCAGTTGAACATCAAGGACCTGAAAGCGGAAGTGCAGGATGTGCTGGTGAATGAACCCGAACTTCGCACCGCCACCACGGAATGATCACACCGACGAGTGATGAACACTTCATGCGCCAAGCGCTGAAGGAGGCCGAGCTGGCGTTCAAGGCGGAAGAGGTCCCCGTGGGCGTGGTGATCGTGTGGCAGGACCGCATCGTGGCCCGTGGACATAACCTCACCGAACGGCTCAACGATGTGACCGCACACGCCGAGATGCAATCGATCACGGCTGCTGCCGAGCACGTGGGCGGCAAGTACCTGAAGGACTGCACCCTCTTCGTGACCTTGGAACCGTGCGTGATGTGCGCGGGGGCCATGCACTGGGCACAGTTGGGCCGGGTGGTCTTCGGTGCCTTCGATGAAAAGGCCGGTTATCGTCGCTTCGGTGGTGCGCTGTTGCACCCGAGGACCCAGGTGACCGGCGGTGTGCTCGAGGCCGAATGCGCCGACCTGCTCAAGGCCTTCTTCAAGCGGAAAAGGGCATTGTAGGATCCGGCTCCCGGCGCAGTGCTTCCGACAGGGCAGGACCCCGCCATGGGCCGTATCTTTGTACCGCCCAGCGGCCCCAACCCCGTCGTCGTTGGTGTGTTGAACCATGTATCCTCCTGAACTTGTAGCCCCCATGAAGTCCGAACTGGTCACGGCCGGTTTCGTTGAATTGCAGACCCCCGATCAAGTGGACAAGGCACTGACGCAGCCTGGTTCCGTGCTGTGCGTGGTGAACAGCGTATGCGGCTGTGCGGCCGGTGCTGCACGGCCAGGCGCACGCCAAAGCCTGACCGGCAACAAGCGCCCGGACCACTTGGTGACGGTGTTCGCCGGCGTGGACACCGATGCCACCAACCAAGCGCGGAAACACTTTCTGCCGTACCCGCCCAGCAGCCCGTCCATGGCCCTGTTCAAGGATGGCAAGTTGGTCCACTTCCTCGAACGGCACCACATCGAAGGCCGCAGCGCCGAGATGATCGCGGACAACCTGAAGATGGCCTACGACGAGTTCTGTTAGGGTTTGTCCGACCCCAACGCAGAAGCCCCGGCCTTGGCCGGGGCTTCTGCGTTGGGTGTTCCCTGTTCTTCCCCTCACACTTGGTGCATGTGTGCGGTTACGACCTCGGCAACGACGGTATTCCTCCCGATGTTGAAAAGATGCAAGGTCGAGGTTCGGAACATCCGCCCAGCAAGAAGTACTTTGTGCCAACTGAACATGACGAGAAGATCGACAATACGCCCCACTGCCATTTCACTATTCAGTGGTGCCGGCGGTATGGATATCGGCTTTGAACGAGCCGGGTTCAGAACGTTGGCAGCCATCGAAAAAGATCCTTCGTGTTGCAAGACCCTTCGCGAGAACCTGCCGGTGCATACGCGGGTCATTGAAGCGGATATACGGGACATCAAGGGGGATGACCTGTTAAGCGACTTGGGCCTTGAACGGGGTGAGGTGGATGTGATCTATGGAGGTCCACCATGCCAATCCTTTAGTTTGGCCGGTAAACGGAGAGGGTTGGAAGATGAGCGTGGAATGCTGGTTGGCGAATTCATCCGGTTGGTGCATGAGATCCTGCCAAGATCATTTGTGATGGAGAATGTGAAGGGTATGGCGAATTGGGAGGGTGGCCGGGTATTGGAATTCATCGAAGAAAGTTTCGCTGACCCGATCATATGGAAAGGTCGGCAGGTGCATTTCTCCACCACGCATCGGGTGCTTGATGCCGCTGATTTCGGTGTTGCCCAGCACCGGGAGCGGATCTTCATTGTTGGCAATCGGATGGCCGGGTCCTTCAAGTTCCCTGCACCCACCCATGGCGCATCGGGTAGTATACTTTCTCCCTTTGTGACCTCTGGTGATGTGCTTGCTGTACTGCCTGATGCAGCGGCACCGTCAGAGGTCGCATTAAGGGTTTCGGGCACGATCAAAGCACGCATAGCAGCACATGGCTATTAAGAACCACGTGGTCACGGCCCACGCGCCCACGACACTTGAAAAGATCCGGAAGGTGCGGGTCGGGAGCAAGTTGGCCAATGAACAGAAGACCTTCGGCTCCACCTACCGCAGGTTGGACCCCAACAAGCCATCTCCGACCGTTACTCGAAGCGGGTATCGTGATTTCATTCATCCGACCGAGGATCGTATGCTCACCGTGCGAGAACTGGCCTGCCTACAGTCCTTTCCAATTGATTGGGAGTTCGTGGGTGTCCGGCTTGATAGTTATAGCTCGAAGCGGGTCACTACCATGACCCAATTCGGGCAGGTGGGCAACGCGGTTCCACCTTTACTGGCGGAAGCGGTGGCTCAACAGGTCATGAAGTGCTTTTTCAGCGAGCAGTAGCATGGCCAAAGTCCCTGCGGAGGTCGTGATCGAGCAATATGGGTTGCGCGCCTCATTCTTTGCCAATCAACTCACCCGACACAGCTATTTCAAACTTTACGATCAAGCCACGGCCCTATTAAAGGCCATGCAAGGGAACCTCGATTGGCGTATACATGGCGACCTGGGGATAGACGACTTGATCCTCGCTCGAACGAAGGAGTGGGGCTTTGAATTGGGCATGTTGTATTGCCATCCGGCCGTGATCATCGCGAACCCCGTACTGCTCAAGTATTATCGCGGTATCAGTGCTTTCTCACAGAAAGGGCTGACCGCGGTTTCCGGGGTGTCTGGCATTGATGGCATTGAGCAAGGAAGACCTTGTACCGGTGATCGGGCATTGCGTATCGCCATGGCTGTCAATCGGAACTTGAATCTCATTTATCATGCGATCGGAGCAACCGAGGAGCATCGCAAAGGTCTTTTGTTCGCAACTGCAGGGGCCTCCATTGATGGAAGCTGGCGGAACGCGATCGGGTCAGAAGGTGAGCGCATCGTGAAATCCATCCTTCTGCGGTTCTTGTTGACAAGGCAGGAGCTCAGTGCGGTCGTGACCAGGAGCGGCGAGGTATTGGATGTGAAGGGGTCCAACGATGAATGGGTCGAGGAACGAACACAGGATCTACAAACCGCTATCTGTACCAACGGTGGCCAGCTCAAATTCGGAAGCGAGCCGGACCTTACATGTATTCGACCTGATGGAAGCACCTCGGCCGGTATTGAGGTGAAGGCCGGTCTGGATCCGGCCGGAGCCTTGGAACGGTTGGGTGCGATGCTGAAGTCCTTCGAGCATGTATTGGCCCAGGAACCCAATGCGGAGACCATCCTGATCGCTTCGTGCATCACACCCGAAGTGCAAAAGCGACTGAATAACACGCGTAGTGTGAGCCGCACCTTCATCCTCACCGAGGTGATCAATGATCGAGGCGGGCAAGGCAAGGTCTTCTGCAATATGGTCCGAGGATGCTTGGGCCTGGTCGACAAACGGCTGTGATAGGGGGCACGTACCCAACAGCCTTGGCCGGGGCTTCTGCGTTGGGTGTTCCCTGTTCTTTCCATCACACTTGGTGCATGTGTGCGGTTACGACCTCGGCAACGACGGCATTCCTCCCGATGTTGAAGAGATACAAGGTCGATGTTCGGCATGAACGCTCAGTGGGAAGTACTTTGTGCCAACT
>JADLAI010000242.1 GCA_020848295.1 Flavobacteriales bacterium | reverse complement strand
CCGTCGAACGCATCGAAAGGGCTTTGGGCGAGAACGAGCGCATCATGGTGTACGGCGATTACGATGTGGATGGCACCACGGCCGTGGCCTTGGTCTATTCCTTCCTGCAACGCTTCACCGGCAACCTTACGTTCTATATCCCCGATCGTTATGCCGAGGGCTATGGCATTTCTTTCCTGGGCATCGATCGGGCGGCCAGCGAGGGTGTGGGCTTGATCATCGCACTCGACTGCGGGATCAAAGCCGTGGACAAGGTTGCGTATGCTGCGGAACGCGGTATCGACATGATCATCTGCGACCACCACCGTCCGGGCGATGTGTTGCCGAAAGCCGTGGCCGTGCTTGATCCGAAACGCTCTGACTGCGGCTATCCCTTCAAGGAATTGAGCGGCTGTGGGATCGGTTTCAAGTTGGTGCAGGGTCTGGCCCAGCGCAACGGCATTCCACAGAACGAGGTGGAGCCGCTGCTCGATCTGGTGGCCGTGAGCACCGCCTGCGACATTGTGCCGGTGACGGGGGAGAACCGGGTGCTCACCCATTTCGGACTGAAACGGGTGAATCAGGACCCGCGACCCGGCATCAAGGCCATGATGCAGATGGCCAATGTGAAGAAGCGTCTGGGCGTATCGGAACTCGTGTTCACGATCGGCCCACGGATCAACGCGGCGGGACGGATCGAGCATGGCAGGCAGGCCGTGGAACTTCTGTTGGCCAAGGACCTGGCCCAGGCCGAGCAGATCGGCCTGCGCGTGGATGGTAACAACACCGCACGTCAGGAGCTGGACAAGCACATCACCGAGTCGGCCCTCGCACACATCGCACAGGACGATTTCGTGCGCGAGGCGTGGAGCACGGTCATCTTCGATCCCGGGTGGCACAAGGGCGTGATCGGCATCGTGGCCTCGCGGTTGATCGAGCAGTATCACCGCCCCACGATCGTGCTCACCGAGAGCCAGGGCAAGGCCGTGGGCAGTGCGCGCAGCGTGAAAGGTTTCGATGTCTACGAGGCGATCAATGCCTGCAGCGACCTGCTCGACCAGTTCGGCGGGCACATGTATGCGGCTGGCCTCACGATGCCATTAGCCAATGTGGAGGCTTTCCGCAAACGCTTCGATGAGGTGGTGCGTGCCACCCTGGACCCGGCCTTACGTGTGCCCGAAGAGGAGGTGGACGCCGAGGTGGCACTGCATGATCTGGTACCCGCGCTTGCCCGAGTCCTCCACTACATGGAACCTTTTGGGCCGGGCAACATGAAACCGTTGTTCATGACACGTGGGGTGGTGGACACCGGTCAGGCACGCATCGTGGGCGAGGACCACCTGAAGTGCGCCGTGCGGATGCCGGGCGGTCAGGGACCGGTGTTCGACGCGATCGGCTTCCGGCTCGGCGCTCACCTGGAGCTGCTGCGCAGCGGTGCGCCCTTCAGTTTGATCTACACCCTGGAAGAGAACGAGTGGAACGGTCGGCGCAGCCTGCAGTTGAACATCAAGGACCTGAAAGCGGAAGTGATGGATGTGCTGGTGAATGAACCCGAACTTCGTACCGCCACCACGGAATGATCACCCCGACGAGTGATGAACACTTCATGCGCCAAGCGCTGAAGGAGGCCGAACTGGCGTTCAAGGCGGAAGAGGTGCCCGTGGGCGTGGTGGTCGTATGGCAGGACCGCATCGTGGCCCGTGGACATAACCTCACCGAACGGCTCAACGATGTGACCGCGCATGCCGAGATGCAAGCGATCACGGCTGCAGCCGAGCACGTGGGCGGCAAGTACCTGAAGGAGTGTACGCTCTTCGTGACCTTGGAGCCGTGTGTGATGTGCGCCGGGGCCATGCACTGGGCACAGTTGGGCCGGGTGGTCTTCGGTGCCTTCGATGAAAAGGCCGGTTACCGCCGCTTCGGTGGTGCGCTGTTGCACCCGAAGACCCAGGTGACCGGCGGCGTGCTCGAAGCCGAATGCGCCGACCTGCTCAAGGCCTTCTTCAAGCGGAAAAGGGCGTTGTAGGATCCGGCTCCCGGTGCCATACTCAGGGTTATCGGGTCAAAGTTCTTTGGCTGACACCGAGCCGTAAGATCGCTATGATGCTGGGGCCGCCTTGGTTCCTTCAGGTAGGGTACATTCAAGCCCAGGATATTTCGGTGTTTTCGTCGCGGGTTCGTTGCGTTCGTTGCGCCGTTGCGGTGGAGAACCTGCCGACTGCTCAAGGGCCGAAGACCCGATTGGCCTGGTGCCATACTTCCGGCCAGGGCAGGACCCCGCCATGGGCCGTATCTTTGTACCGCCCAGCGGCCCCAACCTCGTCGTCGCTGGTGTGTTGAACCATGTATCCTCCTGAACTTGTAGCCCCCATGAAGTCCGAACTGGCCACGGCCGGTTTCGTTGAGTTGCAGACCCCCGATCAAGTGGACAAGGCGCTGACGCAGCCTGGTTCCGTGCTGTGCGTGGTGAACAGCGTATGCGGCTGTGCCGCCGGTGCTGCACGGCCAGGTGCACGCCAAAGCCTGACCGGCAACAAACGCCCGGACCACTTGGTGACGGTGTTCGCCGGCGTGGACACCGATGCCACCAACCAGGCGCGGAAACACTTTCTGCCGTACCCGCCCAGCAGCCCGTCCATGGCCCTGTTCAAGGATGGCAAGTTGGTCCACTTCCTCGAACGGCACCACATCGAAGGCCGCAGTGCCGAGATGATCGCGGACAACCTGAAGATGGCCTACGACGAGTTCTGTTAGGGTTTGTCCGACCCCAACGCAGAAGCCCCGGTCTTGGCCGGGGCTTCTGCGTTGGGTGTTCCCTGTGCTTTCCATCACACTTGGTGCATGTGTGCGGTTACGACCTCGGCAACGACGGCATTCCTCCCGATGTTGAAGAGATACAAGGTCGATGTTCGGCATGAACGCTCAGTGGGAAGTACTTTGTGCCAACT
>JADLAI010000241.1 GCA_020848295.1 Flavobacteriales bacterium | reverse complement strand
CCTGGGTGCCCAATAAGGCCTCCAGATGCTGCATCAGGTGGCGCAGATGCACGGCATTGCTTCGCGCCTCCTCTTTCACCAACACCCTGTCGCTGAAGGTGGTCAACCCCACTGCATCGCGCTGTTTCCGCAGCAGCTGGATGAATGCGGCCGCGGCATGCGTGGCGAATTGCACCTTGTTGAAGCTGCCTGTAGGGGCATCGTCGGGGTAGTACATGGAGCTGGATGCATCCACCACCAGATGGCAGCGGAGGTTCGTCTCCTCCTCGTACCGCTTCACGAAGAGCTTGTCCGTTCGAGCATACAGCTTCCAATCGATGTGGCGTGTGCTTTCCCCGGGGTTGTAGAACCGGTGTTCTGCGAACTCCACACTGAAACCGTGGAATGGACTCTTGTGCAGGCCCGCAAGGAAGCCTTCCACCACCTGCCTGGAGTGGAACTCAAGCTGGCTGAGTACCTGGAGGGCTTTCTGTTCGATGGGCATGGAACAAAGGTCGGAAGGAAGTTCTCCGGGCCACGGGCATCAGTCACGCACCGCACCTGGCGGGTTGAAGAGCCCCCAATCATCATAGAGGTAGTCTGAATCCTTGAAGGTGGCCACCCATTCCGCGAAGAGCGGCCGGAATTCCTCCACGGCCGTGCGAAGGAGGTCGAAGTAAGCCTGCTCGCTGTAGCCGGCCATTTCCAATCCACGCAGCGCTACGACCATTTCCCGGCAGGACCGGCGGATGAGGCAGGCGTTCTCCATCTGCAGATCGTACAAGCTCGACCCATGAACCCCAGCGATCTTGGCTCCAATGGTGTACGCGTGCTGCATGATGTCGTCCTTGCTCTGGTCCAACATGTGCTGGGCGAATTTCAGCCGCTGGCTTCCTGGAGCGGCCTTCTCGGGGCCACCTTCCACAATGGCTGTTGCCAGCTTTCGGATCTCCTCCGCCTTCTTGAACAGGGGGGTCTTGCGGTAGCTATCGTCGTCGTCCATGGTCGTTGTGGTCGGTGGGTACTGTTACAACGATACACATTGCAGACAAGACACGCGAACCAGAAGTCACTTGAGGGTGGTGGAGCCGGCCTGAAAAGGCAAGGCTCGGAATGCTCCGAGCCTTGCGCACCATCGGCACGGGAGCAACAACTCGCGCACCTTGGTCGGTCAATACGCCTTATGCGAGCTGCCCTTCGAGCTTCTGGCTCAACTGGCTCTTGGGCACGGCGCCCACGCTGCGGTCCACCACTTCGCCGTTCTTCAGGAACAGGATGGTGGGGATGCTGCGGATGCCGTACTTCATGGCGGTCTGTGGGTTGTTGTCCACATTGACCTTGCCGATCACGGCCTTGCCTTCGTAGTCCTTGGCCAATTCCTCCACAACGGGTCCTACCATGCGGCAGGGGCCGCACCATTCCGCCCAGAAGTCGACCATCACGGGTTTGTCGCTTTTCAGCGCGAGTTCCTCAAAGTTGCTGTCGGTGAATTCGAGTGCCATGTGCTTGGTTGGGCATCTTTCGATGCCTCGTTTGTTACGGTTCGTTGGTCGTGCAAGTTGTGGATAAGTGACACCCTTCACAAAGGGAACATCCAACCAGTTTTCCACGTCTTGTCGGCACAAAGGTACCACGTATGGACAAGATCCTTGCCATGGAAAATATCGTGACAGAAAGGCAGGATTCCAAGAGATGGTCAACTATGGCTCCTTTGGACCGCGCTTCGTTTCGACCATTCCGCTACCTCGGTCGATTGCGTATCCGGAGGCTATGTGGGGAAGGGGCTTCATTCCGTTACGGCCTTGCCCCAAGTTTGTTGACGAACACCAGCATGTTGTCGTTCAACAGCATGTCGGATCACATCACGAGATCCAGGTCATTGGGCCAAAGACGATTCCACGATGGTCACCTCCTGTTCGCTCAGCCCATAAAGTGCATAGACAGCGTGGTCAATGCATTGTTCTAAGTGGGCGATGCGCCGTTCCAACTGTACCGTGACGTGGCCTTCCGCCACTTGAGGGACGTTTTCCAGCAACGAACGAACATGCCTCACAATCTCCGTCTCCAACTTCTTGTTCGCATGCGGCAACGGCAATTGGGCAATCGATCGGGCTTGAATCTCGCTGAAGACCTTCTTCGTGGACTTCAGGAACCGCGTGTAATAGAAGTTCCACAGCTTGGAATTGAACAGGCCGAGGATAAGTTCCAGATCGTGAGGCGCACCCTCTTTCAAATTGATGGCGACCAACGTATTGAGGGCGTAGAACTGCCGGTCATCGATGGTGGCGACCAAATTGGCCGATACACGCCGGAATAGGATCTTCTTAGCCGACAGAAAGATGTCCTCCCGTTTGCAGCTATGGATGGCGTTGATGTCGTACCTAAGATATTTACCCGACCAACGGGTTCGATAGCGCTGGATCTCTCTGCCGTCCAACACAGGCTTATAGTCCTTCCCTTTAGGACGTTCGTGGAGATAGGCGGCCCGGTCGCCCTTGAGTGCAATGGCTTGGTTGATGTCAGCGATGCTACCGAGCTTTCCGGCCGAACGGCCATCGACGACCTTGCGGATGTTCCGTGTCTCATCGTCCGCTTCGATCGAAAACTGTACCTGCGGGTCGTCCACATACAACGAGCCAGGGACCGTGCGCTGTTTCCATTTCAGGTCCTTATCCACGATGGTGATGGTCACCGGATCCTGGCGCATGGGAGTCTTCTCGATCAACAAGGTCACCGCTTCCACCACCGCATCGGCGAATGGGGGTTTCTCGTAGGTCACAATCTCTCGTATGCATGCATGGTCCAGCACGTACCTCCGAAGCGGCTTGTAGTATTCCTGGGTCAGCACCGTGTTCGGCACAATGAATCCCAGCATGCCTCCCGGACGGAGCAGCCTGATGCCCTTCTCGATGAAGAACCCAAACGTGTTCATCCGCCCCATGGACGAGGAATAGTTGGCGAGCAGGTATTCCTTCTGTCGTTCATCGAAGGACTCGTACATGGCTTGCTGCACATAGGGCGGGTTGCCAATCACCATGTCGAAGATCGCCTCATTGGAGCCCCCCTTTCTTCCGTATGGTTTTGCCGGTTCGCTCACGCCCGTGCCGTACTTGTGGCCCAATGCCTTGCGCTCCTCTTCCAATCTGGCCAACGTGGACTTCACGTGGGCATTGTACGCATCCACTTCGTCCTGTGGCCTCACGAATCCAGTGGGTCGATCGAATAACATCTTGAACTCCCTGCTCCAACTGAACGGCTTGATGGTACGGTCCTCGCCGAGGTCGGACATGCCATCGTAGTAGTCGGTATCCACCAAACTATTCCCGCACAACACGTTCCTGTCCAGCGTGGGCAGCACCCGTTCCTGGGCAAAGTCCAAGCTGTGCTGGACGCTCGCGGCGGTCTCGCCCTCCATGCACTTCAGCAGCAGGCTCAGCTTGGTCACCTCCACGGCGCTGGGGTCCAGGTCCACGCCGAAGATGTTGTTGATGAGGATATCCTTCTTCACCGCGCTGGTGAGTTCTCCATCGGGCCGCAGCACCGCGTCGCGCTTCTTCCCTTTGGCGGGGGCCTGTTCGCGGTACCACGCCTTGTGCCAGTCGAGCAGGTACTGGTACGCGCCCAGTAGGAAACTTCCGCTGCCGCAGGCCGGGTCCAGGATGCGCAGCTCGGCCACCTCCTTCGGTGTGCGGCCCTTCACCTTTTCACCCACGGTGCGCTCCACGATGTGGTCCACGATGTACTGCGGGGTGTAGAACACGCCACCGGCCTTGCGCACTTCGGGTTTCTCCTCGATGGTGGCGCGGTGGGACTTGTCCACACGGATGCGCTTGCCGAGGAATTGCTCGTAGGCGCTGCCGAGGATCTCCACGCTCAGTACGCTGAACTCGTACGGACTCTTTGGGTAGTACAACTCCTCCACGATGGTGCGTACCACCTTGTTGTCCACCGTCACCGTGGCGCTCACGTTGTCCTTGCGGAAGTCGAATAGGCCGCTGTTGTATTTGGCATCAGTTCGCCGTACGGCTCCACGCCCCGGTCCTCGGCGATGCGCAGGAAGATGATGCGGTCGATGGTCTGTTGCACCACGAAGTTGATGGCCTCCTCATCCAGGTGCTTGTTGCGCAGGCTGATGCTGGTGGCCAGGTAGGTACGCCAGTCATTGAGGCTTGCCAGGAAGGAGTCGTCCACGGAGGCGGTTCCTCGTTTGCCCCGGTCGCTTTTGATGAAGTGGTCGAAACTGCCCTTACGAACGCTCTCCTTGCTGAAGGTGTCCCACAGGAAGTCGAACTCCTTGTCGTAGTCCTCGAAACCGATGTACTTGATGCGGGCTACCGAAGCCTTGTCGTCTGGCCTTGGACGTTTGGTGCAGTCGTACACGCTCAGTTCCTCGAAGTCGGTGAGAATGCTGATGGGCAGCTTGGCGCTCCAAGCGTAGCGGCGCACCTGGTAGGCGGGCTCCACCTCGCTTATCACCCTTACGAAAGGTTTCTTCGCTTCCACGAAGAAGAGGCGTTTGCCGCCTTCGAGCCGGAAACTGTAGTCCGGCGCCTTCAGTGCCTTGCCCACCTTCACGCGGTCCTCATGGATCACTTCGCGGTAGGCCTCTGCGTTGCCCGCGCTGTTGTCCATGTCCCAGCCGAGCGCCTTGAAAAAGGGGTCGATGAAATCGCGTCGGACTTGCGTTTCATTGTAGTCCGCACGCTTGTAGCTGGTGTACTGTTCGCGGAAACGCTTCACCAGAGAGGCAATGCGGGCACGGGCATCTTCCTTAGTGAGCGTAGCGGTCATTTGTTTCAACCCGATTCGGGGATTACGGGGAATGTGGTATCGGATGAGGCGGAAACTTACACATGGAGAACACGTTCAGCGATATGGGATTCGCCGGGTTGTTCACGATCGCGGTAGGGCCGTTACCCTCGCCTCCTATGCCTCGCGCAAACGGCTATAATGGTCAGTTCAACGTGTAGGATACCTCGGTAAGCCCATCCAACGACCGGATCAGGTCCTCGGTAAGTCCTACGTTGAAGCCCTTGCTGACGGCTTCCAGCCCCATGTTCTCCTGGGCGCTCACGAGTTGTACCATCACCTTGCATTTGCCCGGGGAGGCCTTCAGTAGCCGTCCAAGTTCGCGGCTCAACGTGTCGTCAACCCGGTCGGCGTCCAGCTTCAGGTTCAACCTGGTGATGTACTTGTCCCGTGCGTCGCCCAGGAGGTCGATGTTGTACACCTTCAGTTCCATCTGCCCTTCGTCCCGCCCCCAGGTGCGTTGGCTGGCTTTGGCCTTCAGCAACAAGAGGGCGCCTTGCTGCAGGTACAGCTTGTACTTCATGTAGTCTTCGCTGAAGAACATGAACTCGTGCGTGCCGT
>JADLAI010000240.1 GCA_020848295.1 Flavobacteriales bacterium | reverse complement strand
GGCCACGCTCCATCACGAAACCGTCCAAGGGGATGCCGTACGCGCCCAATGGTGCGGGCACCGTGTCCTCTTCAGCGGATGCTGCCACGGGATCTTCCACGTACTCCTCGTGCGGGTGTACGTCGACGCCCACGTAGATATACGTTCCGATCAGGGCCACTGAGGCCAGGGCGATGCTCCACTTCCATTTCCCGATCATGGCCGCAAGAAAGGCCCGGGCCTTCCGTGCCCTGCCGACCCGGGTCCCGTTTCTATCAACGGTGCTGGCTTGGTAACCAAGCACTCAAGGTGTGACGATGAGCTGATGAGTATAGATCTCTCCGTCAAGAATCCCGCGTACGTTGTACACCCCTGAAACCGTGGACAATGTGATCGATTTTACGCTTCGACCCTGGAAAATCTCCATTGACCGCTGGACCACCCGGCCATGGACGTCCATCACCTCGAGCAGACACCGATGTTCCTCGGTGTCAAGGCCATGGAACGTTACATTCACCACATCCCCACGGTTCGGATTTGGGAATAAGCGCATCGCAACAGGAACATCCCGTACCACGTGCTTATTCCTGTCATTGCCACCGGCCTCGGCTATAACCACGCACTCCAGCGGGTCGCGCACCGAAACAGAAATGGGATGTCCGCAGACCTGATCGACGCACAACCCCACCTGATCATCGTTCCATTGAACCTGGAGTTCATCACGCGTATATTGCCCAGGCTGTTCGTATCCAGGCCAGCCTTGGGCGACCAATTCCATGATCTCTTCCACGGGCAGTTCCTCTGGCCATGGACCGAAGGTGATCGCGGCACACGCCGGCCCAATGCATTCTTCCGGTATCATGTGCATACCTGGCCAAATGATGCGTACCTCGAAAGGAGCGCTGATCAGTTCAACACTTCCTTCTATGTAGATATCCGTCTCGGTCAGATGAACGGTATAGCTGTACACACCTGCTTCAAGCTCGCCCCGTTCGTGTTCCCATCCACCATCGGACCACAGGACCTCGAACTCTTGTCCAGGCTCCACTGAGAGGCGGATCCACCCATCCTTGCCTCCAGGACAGGCAGGGTGTACCACCTCTTCGATCACCTCCACCTCACCTTCCCCTTGGCACGTTCCGATGTTCAGGGTACTGCTCCTTGCACAACCAGCACCGTCCTCGACGGTCACTTGATAGACGCCACTGATCACGTTGTTCAATTGGTCCCCGCTGGCGATCGGTTCGCCGTTCTGAATCCAAACCGTGGACCATGTGGAACCATAGGCCGGCACAACCCCCGACACTTCTGCCGCACCCGTTGCCGATCCGGCCGGGCAATCCGGGAGAAGCTCGTTCACAGAGAACTCAAGCATACCCACATCCACCGCGTGCACATAGATCTTGTGCATGCGTCTGCATCCCGTAACGGGGTCATGAATGACGAACCACGCTTCTTGGTCCGTGGCGATGTTGTTCAAGAATGCGTTCCCATCACTGTCCGGGTGCAAACTGGTCTGCACCGGTTCTCCGTCCGGACCAGACCAATACCACGTGATTCCCAACTCACTGAGGTTCGGTGTGTTTACGGGGAACACGATCGTCGCGGAGGCACCGTTCTCAACGCATACGACCGGGTCGTATTCGACTGTGAACGTGAAAAGCGTTGCGGAGCCGACGACCACATCCTCGATGATCTGCTCGCAGATCGGTTCCTCGGTTGTTTCGATCAACATGCTATAGTTCCCAGCACACAGGTCCGTAAAGCTCGCACTGCCAGGTGACATTAATTGCATGGTGCCCTGTGGCTGGTCCTGCTCGTCAAGCAAGGTCACTATGACTGGTCCCGGTGGTTCTGTCAACTCTATGGTAGCAGTACCCGAACACTCCGCATTCGGCAGATCACGTTCACAGTCCAGCTCGATCGAGAGCGCAACATCTTGTCCGTTCACATGCAGCCATCCGAAGAGACCCTGATGCGAGTTGTGCGTGTTCGCACCCAGGCCGTGCTGGAAGCCCAAGGTACCGGACTGGGTGATGAGGTATTGAGAAGGTGGTTGCGTCCCAATGTCCAGAATACGGTTCGGTGCCTGGTCGTCCAACACATAGTACGTCCATGTCCCGGGGTCTCCGAAACCGCCGACCTCGATCGGCATCGGCACGTCAGGCAGGTCTTGAGGGTCCGTGAACGGGCCGAGTAAAAAGAGCCCGATCCAGATAAGATGATCAGGTTCGGAGGTTTCGCTCAGCTCTCCGATGAGTTGCCACTTACCCGGTTCGTACTCGTTGAAGATACCCCATCCATTTTCGAAGATGAAGTCTCCGGTGATGCCATTGAACGACATCGTCAGCGCCGGGAAGCGCTCCGCACTGTCTTCATAGAGCGGTTCATCTTCTTGGATGGGCAGCACTGCACAATCATTGTCCTCGGGTGGGGCGCAAGAGTATGTGGTGCTGGCGGTTGCGGTGATCTCGCATCCGTGGTCGTCATTGATGGTGACCACCACCTGCGCCTCGTCCAAAGGGTCGTTGCAGGAGGCACAGCTACCCATGGTGGCATGGTGTATCCAAGTTTGAATTTGGATGGCACCGCTTGGACAGGTACTGCCAACCTGCAGCGGCAAGTAAAAGGTCGGACTCTGACCGGGTGACAACACAGGCAGCGCGTAACTCCACGTCTCATCCGGTTGCCCCGGTGTCACCGTCCAGCCGGGGGCTGGTGTGCTCATGGTCCAACAGTCCGGAAGGGCCACCGAGAGCACCATTCCGTCGACCGGATCCGTGCCCGGATTGTTGACCGTGAGACTCAACGTCTCAGCCTGTGATGGATCACCGATGAGGATCGGCGAGTTTGTGGTCAGGTTCAGAACAGAAACAAGCGGCGTGGGCGGCGAGATGTCCAGGATGAGCAGTGGATCGTTACAGCCTTCAGCCTGCGCCCATGCATGCAACTGGAGGCAGTTCACATCGCAGGTCGGAGTTGTGAAGTGCGCTTTGACCCGTAGTCGGCTATCGGATTCGGCGCATTGGCCGCTGAGCGCACCGCACAAGGCCGAGGACATGCCCGGGATGGTGTTCACCGGAATTTCCCAGACCCAGCAATCCGCTGAAGGCGAGCCCGGGTCTTGTGACACCGGCGGACAGGATCCCGGGACGAGATCACCGATGGCCATCGCGTTCAATTGGACCCAGTTCGTTCCCGGACCCGGGTCGTCGTCCCTCCACAATGTGGCACTGCCGCTCTCGTACTGCCAGCCATTCTGGACATTCGCGAAACCGACGGTAACGTTGGAAATCGTGCCTTGGCTCACGCTCTTCAAGTCCAGCACCACTTCCATCCCCCCCGCGATCGGCGTGGCACTCGTGTTCGTTACACCGAGGTCCCGGCTTTGTGCCAACATGGTCATCCGCCGCACTGAAGAGTACGAACCGGCCACTGGCGGTTGTACCAGCTGTTCTCCGGACTGCACGCCGTCGCACTCCCACCCCAGGTACATATCCATGCCGTCGGAGCCGTAGCAGTCGTAGGTTGCGCATACCTTCAACTCGACAGCCGTGTTGCCTGCCATGGGATCAGTCACCGGGATCTCATACTTGTACCATTCCAACGCGTCCGCCGTAATGTCCGCCCACGAACCTCCGGGCAATCGCCAGCTCACGTCCTTCACATCCATGGCCGGGCTGGAGACTCCCGGTGGCTCAGCGAATGCCACCCATGGATTGGCGACCTTCACAAAGACAAGATTGTTCGAGGCGATTCCCGAACTGAATGGCTGCGGACGGATGGTTTCCAACCAGCAGTCCTTGGCCCGGTACCCATCCTGTACACTCGAGTCGCCTGCGGTGGTGGTCCTCAGGACCGGCTGAATGAACATAGCTCCACTGCATCCCCCGAGCCCGGATGTGCAGATCAAGGGTGACCCGACAAGGTCGTCGGGATGAATATTGAGCGGGGTGGCGATCGAATCACCGAAGGCATGCCGGTGCTTTGGGAAGGGAGGATATGCGTTGTTCTGTGTGGTGAGCATGTTCGTCTCCCGATGGAAACAGGCCGTCAAGCTGAAATCATCATCCGGGAGGAACAACTTGCCGGCCAGTTGAGAAGTGTCCCCATACTCCGTACCCGGCCATGTCGGAATGCTGTCCACCGTCATGTAGGACGACATGTTGCCGTTCGTTGTTCCCTGTCCGCTGAACAGCGTGATGGTACGCATGGACATTCCGGAAACTTGTTCTTTCACACTGATGGTGCCAGCGCCCCAGTGCGAAGGCTCAGAGAGTTCTACTCCTCCGGAAAGGGAAGACAGTTGGAACCAGTTCCGGTATTCATTGCGGAAGCAGTTGTCTCCGGTCACGGTAGCGGTCGGGTTCTGCCCCAATTCCAACTGGTAGATTATTTCAGGTCCATTGGCACAAGGGGATTCCTTGGCATAGTCGGCCTTGCGCCTGAGCACATATCCCACCACCGTGAACGTGCCTGATTTCCGCGTACACCAGTATTGGTAGTCCAGACAGGGGCCGGGCGGGGAACTGCCGCAGAACCCTTCCTCGGTGAAATCGCCCGGAGTGTCCACCAATGGCGACGCGACGGTCTCTGGTCTTGCTCCGAGATAGATCTCATTTCCCACGTAGGCGGTCTGGAACATGGGCCCGATGTTGCACTCGACCTTGAATCGGGGGCGGACCTGGATCTTGGCCGCATCATGCGCATTGAATGAGAACGATGGATCCCAGCCGATTTCGTTCATGACAATGTATTGGGCGAGAGAGGAGGCGATCACTGATGGGCTGAGGTCATATCGATATACCGTCTCCCCGACATTGTTCGTGGTATCGCTCAGGATCAGCGGCAAGCCGCTTTCTGGTATACGTACCACCGTGCTGTCGGTGTCATTGTACATGATCAGGTCCAGACCGATGGGCTTTAGCAGACGGCTACAGGCCGTATCTGCCGGCTTGGTCACGGTCATCTTGTAATACAGGTATTTCAGGTCAACCACGGGCGTGTCGTTGACGCATGGTCCGTATATTCCACAATCAAGTTCGATGAAGGTTTCAAGGTCACCCTCCAATGAGTCACCGAACATCATATAAGTGCTCAACACGCCTTGGCCGTATCCTGAACCAGCCTTCGCCTCAGAGGTCGTTATTCGCCTTACGGATCCATTCACCAGGTCCGCATGGCCATCGTCATCCTGGTCGACCAGTCCATAGGAAGTGCGATACATGTTGAAGCTTTGACTGTGTATGCCGATGCGCGTGCATCCTGGACACTGCAGGTTGTAGTTCTGTTCGTGGCATGCGATGACGACGTTGGGGGCTGAACAGATGTCCGATCCTGTGCAAGGGGCCGCACCATTCAGGAAGTGCGCCAACGAAAGGCGAAGTTGCGCGGATGCGATCTCGGGAATGCTGCCCGCAGGAGGTGAACTGGTGCATCCGGGCACGTACGAGGACGCACAACTGTCGTTATCCGCGTCCATCGGACAATGCATGCGCACGAAAAACTCGATGCGCGCCTGCATGAGCTTGGTCATGATGCGATCGGTGGAAGTAGGGAGCACTGAGCTGGGCAACCACAACAGGAGGCGCTGCTTCTGACCCCATCCGGGATCGTTGCCCACTGGACAGTCCAGCGCTTCGCATTCTTGCCCGACCGTGATGAGCGCGTCCGGGGCTGTGCCCAATTCCGTGCTTAGTACGTCGGTGCCGTCCGCTAATTCGACGCGCAGAGGAAAGTTACCGACAAGTTCGTTCGGTAGGATGTAAAGTCCGGGGTCAAGTTCAAGCATCAGGGCTATGCGTTCGTTGGACCCGGTCGGCAACAAGGTCACTGCGCTGTTCAATGTAAAGGCCAACTGGTAAGGCTGTACCCCGTCGAAGCAGACCGTTACCATGTTGGTGACCAGGTCGCCGGCATCGTTCGGCACGGCCTGTATCGCTGTGGTATTGGCCTTGCGCTCATAGTCGACCTCGCATTTGTTCTCGGGAGCGATGTGTTCGACGTCCCCATTTGCCAGGAATGCAGGATCGATCGCATTGCAGGGCGTATCGTACTCGTACAGCAGGTTGAGTTCGAGCTTTCCGTGATCCGGCAAGTATGGTATGGCACATGGGCCGCCAAGCGCGGCACTCTGCACACACGTCCGAGTGGGGACAGAGATCGTGAGAACGTCGCCAGGCGACAAGGACGGGAACTTGGAGATCAATTGGTTGCCTGGTGCGCTCCAAGCAAAGAAGCCGTCAATCGTCCCAGGAGATCCGCATCCTTGTGCGGGCTGGTTACGGGTGCTGGTGCCCGGGCCAGAAATGGTCGAAATGCTGTCCTCGGCGACTGCCCCATCGGGACGCACACGGCGAATGAGCAACACATTATCCTCGTTGATGGCCAGGTCCGTGTTCGACTCCAGATTGTTGAAGGGCCCGATCCTTATTCCCTTCACCGTGATGATCTCACCCTCGTTGCCCGGATAGTGGAAGACATACTTGATCCGGCGCACAACCGAACCCTGATAGTAGCAACCATCATCGTAACCGCCCTCGAACACCGCAGGTTCAGGAACCAGCGAGGGTCTCGTACCCACCCGTATCTTGGCCGTATGCGGGTTCGAGCTGCACAACGTGCCCGATGCGTTGTAACTGCAGGACCACCCCAATCGGACCGTGGAGTTCAAAAG
Organism: Flavobacteriales bacterium; assembly: GCA_020848295.1. Lineage (GTDB taxonomy): Bacteria > Bacteroidota > Bacteroidia > Flavobacteriales_F > PHOS-HE28 > PHOS-HE28. The sequence goes on along the minus strand of JADLAI010000240.1, from coordinate 1,100 downwards.
GGTCGTGCCATCACCCGGCCCGAAACAAAGCGAACTGACGTTCAGCACTTCCGTGAACGGAAGCCCAGTGGGCGGCGCGGCCAGGATGGCGTTATAGATCGGCAAGGTATTCGGGTCTGTGGCACTGATGATGAATTGGTCCAAGGTTGCGTTCGGGGCTGGCTGTACGCTGGGCACAGAATAGGAACTGCCATCGATGTCGAATCTCAACGAAGTGGCTGTGTACATGTAGCCGCCCGCGCTGGCGCGGTCGTCCTGAAAGATGAACTGTTGACCTGGCGGGGCCACCGATGAACTGGGTTCACGGGTGATCACAAATTCCCGCTCCATCTGTTCCATTCCGTGGAGGTACGTGAGGTCCCATGAACCTCCGGAAGGAATGTCGAGACCGAAGCGCGGTCCATTGAATACGAACGCCGGTGTGGTGTAGGTGGCATCGGCACCACCGCTGATCACCTTGAACGAACAGCAATACTGGTCGCTCAACGAATTCGCATCGTTGAAGTCGAACGCACAGTTCATACGCACCGGGAAGGACACGGTGATGGTGGCCCCCGAGGTCTGTGTCAGCGAAAAACCACCGGGGACCGACACTAATGTCGCGTTCTCGCAAGTCGGTTCCACGGAAGGGTCCACCTCCATGAACATCGGTCCGTTGCTGTTGCCGATCTCTCGGCCAAGGACGAGTTCCAGTGACGCCACGGCCCCTGCGGCAACGCCAGTGATGTTCACTGTAGCCACATAGCTGGAGCAGGGTACGATGATGTTGTTCGCAGTTAACGTGCTTGCCGAAATGCCGACCTGGGCATGTGTTGCGAAACCCAGTAGGGAACAGGCTGCCGCCGTGATGTGGACTCGGAAGTGCATGGTCATCGATCTGGTTCCGGTCAGTCACGACCGTGCCACAAAGACAACCACGTCAAGCGGACTATTCCTACATCAGAACTGATGGATCATGGAAGTTCGCGACTATTCCTTCGCGATCGGGTTCGCCAGCCCCTCGTACCCGCTCAGTTCCATCTTGATGGAGCCCACCAGGATCTTCGCCTGCACCAGGATCGGCACGTGGTTCGGGTCGTCGCTGATCCACACGTTGAGGT
>JADLAI010000239.1 GCA_020848295.1 Flavobacteriales bacterium | reverse complement strand
TCAAGGACGAAACAGAACTGCAAGCCTTCGCCACCGAGGTGCAGGACCGCTTCGGCCCCCTCCCCCACGAGGTGGAGGACCTGATGGAGGGCATCCGATTACGCTGGCTGGGCCAACGCATGGGCTTGGAGAAGATGGTGCTGAAAAATGGCGACCTGCGCGGCACCTTCATCGCTGACCAGCAACACCCCTTCTTCTCCGGCGACGGCTTCCAGGCCGTGCTGCGCGCGGTACAGGCGCAACCCAAGCGTTACAAGGTGTACGAGAAGAGCGGCAAGCTGAAGATCACCGTGGCGGCGGTGAAGAACATCGGGGAGGCGAAGCGGGCGTTGGAGGGGGTGGTAGGGTGAGCGTGAAGGTGAGGGCGTGCCCCGGCTCATCCCGTCGCTTCGCAGAGCCTCCGCTCGGGAGCAGCCGGGTCGCGTGCTTCGCTGTAGCCGGACTTGTCAGGGCCAGCAGCCACGGCGCTCCGGGGTCGCTCGTTCCTCGCGCCTCCTCGCTGCTCGTGGCTGCAAGGCCCTTCCTGCGCCGGGCTGCCGCTTCGCCCGCTCACGCGAACAGCCTACTTCGGCCGCAAGAACTCGAACAGCTTTTTGATACTCAACCCTATTCCCGCAATGTTGGGCTCGAGTATGATGGCATCGGCCAAAGCCCTGCCAGTCCCTCGTCGCATTACCTTGGCGACCTTGAAATCATCAAGATCTTTCCCAGCCTTGATGTCCTTGAACAATTGGTCGATAAGCACCACAACGTCAGTTGACGATCGGCAGAACAACCGTAGCGGAATGAGAACGAGCTTGAGGTCATCTTCGACCTTCGCATGGCCTGAACTTCCGTTCTCTCTGAATGCTGAAGGGTTCCTGTTTGTGATCAATACGGCTGGCAAAATACCCTCGGCCGACTCGCCGTTGACATTGTGCCAAGAAAGGACCTCATCTGTGAAATGCTCCTGATGCAAGCCACGAACAACGACTGCTTCACTGTCCGCAGCAAGGGCAGCCATTTTATCGTAGTTCTGTTCCAATACTTCTGACAACTGCTCATGCCATCCATAGTCCAAAAGGTAGATGAAGTACTTCCGTTGTGCAGATGCTGGGATGGTAGCCAGCGTTTTGATGTAAAGGCCCATGAACGTTGATCCGATTGTGATCGTGAAGGTATGAGTATTACCAGCTGAAGCGGTCCTTTCCCTGATTGCCTCCCTGCACTCTTCACATCTTGACTTGTAGCAGCGACAGTACATACCTATGAACGTCCTTGGTCTCTAACCAATCGCGTTTCGTGAGGTTCTCGCTTATCGCCATCAACTTGTCCATGTCAAGACCAGCAACTCTTCGGATCTGTTTCTTCAAATCGTTCCGGCGTTGTTCGTCATGGAAGAGGAACCGAATGCGGGTAAACAATGTCTCATAGGCGATGTACAGCGCGCTGAAGTAGTTGAACGGAAGGAATAGGAGCAACAGCAGGACCGGGAGTACGAGTTCAAGCGCCATGCGAGCGACGAACACTTGCTGATAACTCTGCACGGTCTTGAACACAACGAACCCGAACAGCCCGAACCCGACAAGGGCAATGGTCCGAGTCATCAGCTTGTGAACAGCCGCATACTCCTGCTTGCGTTCCGAGAACGCCTGCATTCCGTAGATCAGCACCAAGAAGGGCAACAGGATCAACTCGACCGGCAAGCTGAAAGTGTATAGGTTGATGAGATACTCAACGAGAACGGTCAACTTCAGCGCGTCGAGCAATTCACGTTTCATGAATGATCGGCTCTTCACCTTGCTGGCTCTATACGCAAGCGGCAGCCCAACACCAGCATACCAGAATACCGTGTCCTTCAGAAAGGACTTATCCCAGAAACCGATCCATGCAAGCAAGGTGACTGCACCAACGGCCCATGCCGCGAAGAGCCCGAAGTACAGCACGAGCTTTCGTGCGAACATTGCCTTGACCAAGAAACCGAGCGAACGACGCATACCCTTTAGGGCCAACGCGAACCCAAGAAAGGCCAGTACCCAAAGTGCAAACGCTTGTTCTCTGGTGGAGAGGACTTCCACAACGTTCATCAACGGATCGTGGCGCTCATCTACACCAAATACAGGTAGCTCTGCGGCGGCTTCAGGTTGTAATCCGCCTTCAGGCACTTGGGCTTGCGGTAGCGCTTGGTGGCCTTGATGCGGATGGCGTAGCCCACTGCCTTGTCGCCGAAGTACGCCATGAAGTAGTCCTTCGTGATGCCCGCATCCTTCCGCGTGCGGCTCCATAACTCCTCCGGGTGGTGCACCAGGATGTGGTCGATCTCGAACTCGCCGATCACCATCTGCACGGGCGAGCTGGCGTAGACCACCACTTTCTTCACGGCGGGCTGCTTAAAGATCATGCGGCGGAACTCGTAACGCTTGGAGCCGTCGAAGATCATGTCCGCGAACTCCGGCTTGATGGACATGAGAACTTTCATAGCCCGGCCAAGATGAGGAGTATTTTGAGCGAATCGAAAGGAACCTCGTTGATGGTTCTCACTATGTCCATGTTAGGAAAGATGCCGGCCTCCAGCAAAGCCTTGAGATTCGGACGTTTCTTGAGCGAATAAGCATGGAGAAAGTTGACCACGCACGGACGGTTCCGGGGATTACGCTCCCAGAACTCGCGCAGCTGATCAACGTTGAGCACCGATCGCTTCCGGCTGTGGAAGCGGAGCGTATCGAAGTCCGGAACAGGATTGATCACGTTCTCCACGATACCAATGGTCGTTGCCACTCCCTTGTACATTCCACCGGTACGATAGAAGATCAAGGTATCCCCTGACTGAAGGTCCCGATTCATGGTGTGCGACACGTACACCTTACTGATCGCGTTCTGGTGCGGCTCACCATCCTGTTGGGCGGACAAGTCCTCGGTGCGCAGGATCGAATCGGGCAGCAGCTCCGTGTGG
>JADLAI010000238.1 GCA_020848295.1 Flavobacteriales bacterium | reverse complement strand
GCACTGGGTGACTTCCATGCACAAAAACAAGCATTGAGCCGGTTCTTCCTTGGGGCGGTTCTCACATCCACACCTGCACTTGAAGTGGTTCGGCGCGAACTACGACGGATAACCCCTGATATTAAGATCACGATAGAGCAGATACGCGAGGTGCTTGTGAACGAGGTATTAAAGAGGGACGTTACCGAGGGTGAAAAGGCAGATGAAGCCCGAAGAGTAGTAAATCGTGCCGTTGCTAAAGCAGCCAAAGCTCGGAGCAGTAAAGTACCGCCATCCGATCATGCCGTACTCTCAGACGAGAGCGCACCTGTTTCGACCATGGAAGAGTAGTTGATCTTTCATCCAAACATCTTGGGCTCGGACATCAAAACAGGCCCAGCGAACAGCTCAGCCGCACTGCTATTGTATTGGGGGGGATCAATGGTTCCCATTAATAGCTCCATTCTGCCCCTCACATTGAAGTGCTCCCAGTAGGAGCATCGTTCCACTATCGGGGAATCACGTAGCACAAGGCACCATCGCATTGAGTCATGCTCATTCGTAGCGGCTCAGCTCACGTGCCCAGATCGCCCTCCCACTTGCTCACCACGCTGGTGGCGATGGCATTGCCCACCACGTTGGTGGCGCTACGCCCCATGTCGCAGAAGTGGTCGATGGGCAGGATCAAAGCGATACCCTCGATGGGTACACCGAACATGCCGAGCGTGGCGGCCACCACAACGAGCGAGGCCCGAGGCACCCCGGCGATGCCCTTGCTGGTCAGCATCAGGGTGAGGAGCATGGTCATCTGCGTACCGAGGTCCATGGAGATGCCATAGACCTGTGCGATGAAGAGACTGGCGAAGGTCATGTACATCATGCTTCCGTCGAGGTTGAAGCTGTACCCCAGGGGGAGTACGAAGCTCACCACGCGGTCCTTGCAGCCGAAGCGCTCAAGCTCTTCCATGAGCTTGGGCATCACGGCCTCGCTGCTGGTCGTGCTGAAGGCGATGGTGATGGGTTGCACGATCCGCCGCATCAGCTCCTTCATGCGGTGGCCGAGGAAGAGGAAGCCCGCACCGAGCAGGATGGCCCACAACACGGCCAGGCCGAGGTAGAACTGCCCGATGTACACCGCATAGGTGCTCAGCACTCCGAGGCCATGTACGGCGATGACGGCGGCGATGGCGCCGAACACGCCGAGGGGCGCGAAATTCATCACATAGCCCACCATCTTCAGGATCACGTGCGCCACGCTCTCCAGCAGCTTCACCACCGGCTTGGCATAGTCGCCGATGCTCGCACAGGCCACCCCGAAGAAGATGCTGAACACCACGATCTGCAGCACCTCGTTGGTGGCCATGGCCTCCACCACGCTCTTGGGGAACAGGTGGGCGATGAAGTCCTTGAGGGTGAACGCTCCGGTCTTCCCGATCACATCCGCCGCGTCGCCGGTGGCTTCCAGGTGCAGACCCACACCGGGCTTGAGCAGGTTCACCAACACCATGCCCAACACCAAGCTGATCAACGAGGCGGACATGAACCACAGCAGGGCCCGCCCCCCCACCCGGCCCACGGTCTTCATGTCGCCGAGCTTGGCGATACCCACCACCAGGGTGCTGAACACCAGTGGCGCGATGATCATCTTCACCAGCCGGAGGAAGATGTCGGTAAGGATCTTCAGGTTGTCGGCCACCTCCCGCCGAGCGACCTCTTCCATGCCGGTATGCATGGCATAGCCCAGGATGATGCCCGCCAGCATGGCGACGAGGATCCAGATGGTGAGGCGGTTGTTCTTGGACATCATGGGCGGGGGGGAACGGGTTCGGTCCCCGATCGTTGGTCGTGGTTCAACTTGCTCTTGCGGTACCCGTAGGCGAAATAGCACACCAGGCCGATGACCAGCCAGACACCGAACCAGATCCAGTTGCTCAGGGCCATGCCCGTGAGCAGGTAACAGCAGGAGAGCAGGCCCAGCACGGGGATCAGGGACCATTGCTTCACATGAGCCAATACCGTGACCACCAACGCCAGTACCCAGAAGATCGATCCCGGAATGCTCGGATCAACTCCCTCCACGCCCCCAAGCAGACCCGGAAAGTAGTCCGGAATGGCGCCCAGTACCAGTGCCACGGTGGCCAGCAAAAGCGCGGGCGCCACCCACCGACTGTTCAGGTAAGGGAGGTGGAAACCCCCTTTCTCCCGGGCCCGCCTCGGTAGCAGGAGAACACCGCCGCACACGAGCACGAAGGCGAACAACGTACCGATGCTGGTGAAATCGAGGATGAAGTTCTCGTCGGTGAAGAAGATGGGCAGGCCCACGACCAGGCCGGTGATGATGGTGCTGAAGCCGGGAGTCCGGTACTTCGGGTGAATGCTGGCGAACCTCTTCGGCAACAGGCCGTCGCGGCTCATGCTCATCCAGATGCGGGGCTGGCCCAACTGGAACACGAGCATCACACTGGTCATGGCCACCACGGCCGCGATGCTCACGATGTAGAGCATCCATTTCACCTCGCGCAGCCGGAACACCTCGGCCAGGGGGTCGCTCACCCCCAACGACGACCGTGGGACCATGCCGGTAAGCACCAAGGCGAGCACCACGTACACGGAGGTGCAGATGACCAACGACCACAACATTCCCCGGGGCAGATCGCGCTGTGGGTCGCGCGCCTCTTCGGCCAGGGTGCTCACCGCATCGAACCCGATGTAAGCGAAGAACACGGCGCTAACACCGGCCATGACCCCACCAAAGCCATTGGGCAGGAAGGGGGTCCAGTTCTCGATGTCCACGTAAGCCGCACCCACCACCACCACGAGCAGGACGATGGCGAGCTTCACCACCACCATGGCATTGCTCACATTGCGGCTTTCCTTCACGCCCACGAAGACCAAGGCGGTGATCAGTGCATTGATGGCCACCGCCGGTAGATCGAAGATGATGCGGAGCCCGCCGAGGATGGGTGCCGTGTTCCAAGCGGAAAGGCCCTCGCCGGGCACGCCTTCCGCGAACGCCCTGCTGGCGCTGCGGTAGTTGATGGTGAGCCAATCGGGCAGATGCAGCCCGAGGCCCTCGAGCAGGTTGGTGAAATAGCCGCTCCAGCTGAAGGCCACGTAGATGTTGCCGATGCTGTACTCCATGATGAGCGCCCAGCCGATGATCCAGGCGAAGAGCTCACCGAAGCTGACGTAAGCGTAGGTGTAGGCGCTTCCGCTGGCGGGAACACGGGCCGCGAACTCGGCATAGCACAGCGCGGTGAATCCGCAGGCCACCCCGCACATCACGAAAAGCAGGACCACCCCGGGACCTCCAGCGAAACAGGCTTGGCCCATGCTGCTGAAGCTGCCTGCACCGATGATGGCCGCGATACCGAAGAACGTGAGATCGCGCGCGCTCAGGTGCCGCCCGAGCGTATGGCCCCCATGGATCTCCCCTTCGGAGGCGGCGGTTCGGTCCAGGGGTTTCTTTCGCAGCAGGCGCATCGTGGGCGTG
>JADLAI010000237.1 GCA_020848295.1 Flavobacteriales bacterium | reverse complement strand
GCGAATGAGAGCCGTGCGCCCGAAGGGACAACGCGAAGCGTTGATGCCGCCGGAACGATGTCCTTCGTGGTAGCCTAAACTTCGAGCCCGTGTTCTGGGAGCACATCTACGACATCATCCAGCACGAACAGCCCGAGGGCGTCATCGTGCAGCTCGGTGGACAGACCGCGCTGAAGCTCGCCGAGAAGCTGGAGAAGTACGGCATCAAGATCATCGGCACCAGCTACGCCGCGCTGGACATGGCCGAGGACCGCGAGCGTTTCTCCTCGCTGCTGCGCGACCTCAACATCCCGTACCCCAAGTTCGGCGCGGTACACAACGCCGAGGAAGCCGTGAAGCTCAGCCGCGAACTCGGCTTCCCGCTGCTGGTGCGGCTTGGTGTGGCAACCCTTGGGCTGGCCGATCACGGGAGCGCGAGGCATTTCGCCTTCCGGCAAGGCGGAACCCGCGCGGCGTAGCAGGCGCTACGACGAAGGGTGACAACGCGGCCGGAAGGTGAAAGGCCCGCGCGGATGATCGGCTGGCCCATGGGTTGCCACACGCACTACGTGCTCGGCGGCCAGAAGATGAAGATCGTGATCAACGAGGAGGAGCTCGTGGACCAGGTGCTCGACATCCTGCGCCTGATGCCCGACAACAAGATCCTCATCGACCACTTCCTCGACGGCGCCATCGAAGCGGAGAGCGATTCCATCTGCGACGGCGAAATGGTGCGCATCATCGGCATCATGGAGCACATCGAGCCGGCGGGCATCCACAGCGGCGACAGCAACGCCGTGCTACCGCCCTTCGACCTCAGCGAAAAAGTGATCCAGCAGATCCGCGAGCACACGCACAAGATCGCGTTGGCCCTGAAGACCGTGGGTCTGGTGAACATCCAGTTCGCCATCAAGGACGAGGTGGTGTACGTGATCGAGGCCAACCCCCGCGCCAGCCGCACCGTGCCCTTCATCGCCAAGGCCTACGGCGAGCCGTACGTCAACTGGGCCACCAAGGTGATGCTCGGCCACAAGCTGAAGGACTTCCAGTTCAAGCCGAGGTTGGATGGGTATGCGATCAAGGTGCCGGTGTTCAGCTTCGACAAGTTCCCGAATGTGGACAAGTCATTGGGGCCTGAAATGAAATCGACTGGGGAAGCCATCTATTTCATCAAGGACTTGAAGGATCCGTTCTTCAGGCAGGTGTATGGTGAACGATCAATGTACTTGAGTCGATGAGTGTATTGGGCGTGCCCCCTCGCAAAAGCCTCGGGGTCGGGCTTTCCCCTTCAAGTCCTCGTGCGGATCACCGCACTCCGGGCTTTCCGGTCCACTCCCTCACGCGGCTCCGTATCGAGCAGTGATCTTGTCACAAAGCCGATGTTGCTACATTGCCCGACGAGCACTGTCAGAATTTTCGTCAACACCAGTAACCAAAGGTGATGGAAGTCATTGAGCGGAGCATTGACTTCGGACAACTGCGGAATGAGTTGGAGCAGGTCGATTGGTGCTTTGATACAAGGACAAAGCCGCACCCTGTGGACGCACTGCATCCGTACCCGGCGAAGTTCATCACGGCCATCCCCGAGGCACTGATAGCGACCCTTCCATTCCCTGAAGGGACGAGGGTCTTTGATCCATTCTGTGGGAGTGGCACCACACTGGCCGCAGCTCAGAGGGCAGGTATTCCCTCGGTCGGTGTCGACCTTAATCCGATCGGGTGTCTCATCAGTTCCGTCCGGACGTCGGCTTTGCATGTCGATCTGAAGGGGATCGGTGAGGAGGTCATCCGTTGTGCCAAGGCAAAACGCACAATGAAGCGATCCGACATTCCCAATGTGGATCATTGGTTCCAGCGTGATGTTCAGGATGCGATCGCCGCACTGATCCCCTGCATAGCATCTGTCGGATCAGCGCCCGCTCGTGAGGTCTTGCGTTTAGCGTTATCATCCATCCTTGTTCGTGTATCGAACCAAGAGAGCGACACCCGATATGCTGCCGTCCAAAAGAACGTATCCAAGCAAGTGGTATTCGATCAGTTCAGCAAAGCTGTTGGGTCCATCGAACGCGCTCTGCAGGCACGCACTTGGGAACTGACCAAGACCCAAGTGATCGAGGGAGATACGCTGACCTTGACACCGGATCGGATAGGCCGCGATATCGGCCTGATAGTCACTTCGCCGCCGTATCCGAACGCCTATGAGTATTGGCTCTATCACAAGTACCGCATGTGGTGGCTCGGATTCGATGCGCTATCGGTCAAGGAGAGGGAGATCGGTGCACGGGCGCATTTCTTCAAACGGAACCATCACACCGAGGCGAACTTCTGGGAGCAAATGCGGAAGACGATCGAACTGATGGACCATGTGCTTGTCCGCAATGGATTCGCGTGCTTCGTGATCGGTCGCTCCAAGATCCATGGGCGGCTTGTTGACAACTCCGCGATCATTCGCCAAATAGGTTCTGAACGCGGTTGGAACTTGGTGACGAGCATCGAACGGGCGATCTCATCCAACAGAAAGTCCTTCAATCTCACCCATGCCAACATCAAGACCGAAACCTTGATCGTTTTCGCCAAACCCTGAGCCATGGAACTGTGCTGGCATCCCTATCGCTACTTCCCTTATGAGCGCGAGTTGGCATTCAGGGAAGTCCAAAGCTTGCTCTCGCCGGAGAAGTACATCAAAACCAGCAAGGGTATCAAGCTTGAAGGAGGTTTTGATGTCGCTGCGATGGAACGCCTTGTCTACTTCGCATTGGCCAGTACCGGAGGGCACGTCGTCCGGACGATGCAAGGGCGATTGGAGCAGGCTGGTGAGACGAGGTCCAATAGGCAGGCGACCCGTTATTCGGTCCATGGTCTGCATGAATACAAGGGCAAGTTCAACCCTCAAGTCGTGCGGGCTATCTTGAACATCTTGGATGTTCCCCTCGGTGCCCGGGTTCTGGACCCGTTCTGCGGTTCCGGCACTTCATTGGTGGAATGCGCCCACTTGGGCATGTCGGCGACCGGCACGGACATCAACCCTTTGGCGGTCTTCGTTGCCAACGCCAAACTGCTTGCGTTGGCCACTCCTGCAACCGATTTGAGCAGGGCATTACAGCGAGTTGTTCGTGATTTTGAACCTTGTACAGGAACTGAAGGGCGGATGGCGGACAACCGCACAGCATATCTCCGCTCTTGGTTCGATGCAATGGTCCTGACACAAATCGAAGGGTTGAGGCATGCCATTGAACAGGAAGATGTGGCTTGTCAGCCTGTGCTGCTTACCATCGCCAGCAATTTGTTGCGCGAATACTCCCAACAGGATCCGACCGACCTGCGGATCCGACGTCGTAAGACACCGATCCCACAACAGCCTTTTATCAAGGTCTTTGAAGAAGCTGCCAACGCTTCGATCGCGCGCATCAGGTCCGTTCAAAGCGAACTCGGGGTCATCCCCGTCACGTCGAGGGCTCATCTGGTCGATGTAACGAACGAACTGGCTATGGGGAGGTCGGTCGGCAATGTCTGTTTTGATGTCGCATTGACCAGCCCGCCCTATGCCACAGCGCTGCCTTACATCGACACGCAGCGTCTTAGTCTTGTTTGGTTGTCCCTGACCCCACCGGATGACATTCTGAGACTTGAATCCCGGCTTGTTGGGAGTAGGGAGCTTCGCGGAGCAGACAAGAGAGGCGTTGCGGACCTGATGCGAACGAACCAAGCAGGTTTGCCCGATCGCCAAGCCGAGTATTGTCTTGAACTCAATGCAGCATTAAGTTCCGAGGACGGCTTCCGTCGTCGATCGGTCCCTGTGCTGCTTTATAGGTACTTCAGCAGCATGGCTGATGCCTTCCGGTCGGTGCGGGCCAGAGTTCATAAGAATGCGCCCTTCGCTCTGATCGTGGGTGGGAACCATACGGTTCTTGGAGGCAGGCGCTTCGACATTGATACTCCTCAACATTTGGCCGAGATCGCTGAAACCTGTGGATGGTCCCATCAGGAGTCCATCGCTTTGCAGACATACCAGCGGTATGGCTATCACATGAAGAACGCGGTCAACTCGGAAGCCCTTGTTATTTTGAGAGCTTCATGATCGAGGTTACGGTACACCCGAACGTCTATGCGACAGGCCCAAACAAGGGCTTGATCCATCTGCTTGAAAAGGTGTGGGTGCGTGAGCACACGCCCGGAGAGGGAACACTGCACATCGTATCCGGATTCGCCAATTACAATGGCGGGGTGCGCTTCTACGAAACGTTCAAGCACCACACACAGCTCGGTGGCAAGATCAATGCGGTGTTCAGTGGAAGCACGAGCAGCAACCTGACGAGCAGGCAGGTGGTCGAAGAGATGCTTCGGTGTGGTGCAACAGTGCATGTGGTCAACCGGAAGCGACTGCTTCACGCGAAGTGCTATGGTGTCGAAGACGGCAAGGGTAGTTCTCTTGTTGTGACATCGGGGAATTTCACAGGCCCCGGCATGTCGCAGAATGTGGAGATGTCCGCACTCCTTGATAAACCGGCCACGGCCAGTTCCAAGTTCAGTTGGTCCGACATGATGACTGGGTTGTTAAGCCAGCGTTGGGAGTACTACAGGCCCACATTGGATGACTTGTCTGGACCGGCTTGGGACCTGTTGTTCGATGAGAAGGCACCGAGCCTTGTTCTTGATGATACGGCCGAGGTGACCATGGTGCTTCGATTGAGCCACTCGGACACGGTGCGCGTCAACGCCGAAGCAGGTTCAGACGCATCAAAGGGCACACAGTATTTCTGGCTATCAAAGGACTGCTACGATTTCTTCCCGCCCCTTACCATCCGGAATCAACGAGGACACAAAGCCACATACTCGTGTCTCGTCGTCATGCGCTATGTTGATATGGGGATGGAAGACCCGGAATGTCGTGTCACTTTTGAGGCGGAGAATAATCTGGATTTTCGTCTTGGCACTGGGAAGCTGCGTGGAACCGGAGTTGCCAAAGAGGGAGATCTTGCCCTGATCACACGGGTGGGTGAAGCTGCCTACGAAATGCGTATCGCCGTGGAAGGATCGATCCTCTATGATCGGTACAGCCCCTACGCCACCACCTTCATTGGACATCAGGGAAAGCGCTATGGCTATCTCGCGAACAGTGATTTCAGACGGCTGCTGAACTGAGCCACCGCCGGGTGTCCATCCCCAACCTCCGCCGGGTCTGTCCGCTGTCGCAAGGCTGTTACTGAGTGGCTTGCCTAAGCCACCGCAGGGTGTCCATCCTCCCCCCAACCTACACCACCGCCAGGTGTCCCCCCAACCTCCGCAGCGGTCTCGCGTAGCGGACCCTGCGGCCCGGACTTGCCTACCGGAGGCAGGGCCGTGTCTACTTGAAGAAGGAGTGGCCTCCCCTCCGGGTCACTCGCTCGGGACCGGTGGTTCAGGCAAGCCCACGCGCTCGAGTATTTCCCGTGCAAGACGCTCGAAATCGGCGTAGCATGTCCACCCGGCGCTCGCGTGTCGCGAGTGCCATGGCTCATTCCGCCTCTGGCGGTCATAATTTCAACTTGATATCGGCCAGCGGCCGGGAATGCCAGACCACTCGGCGCAGCCGAGCGGCGGAATGAGGGCGG
>JADLAI010000236.1 GCA_020848295.1 Flavobacteriales bacterium | reverse complement strand
TTCACCTATACCTTGACAGGGACAGGACCTTGTCCGAACGCAAGCGCCACCGTGACCGTGGTGGAGGTGGCCGCACCGATCCCCGGCAACCCGGCGACGACCACGGTGTGCAGCTCGGATGGCCCGTTCAACATGACGCTCCGTTTGGGCGGCAGCCCACAAGCGGGCTCCTGGAGTTTCGGTGGAGCACCCCACTCGAACATCTTCGTGCCCCAGGTGGATGCTCCCGGTGTGTACATCCACACGGTCCCTGGATCAGGCCCATGCAGTTCCGCGACCGCTTCGTTGACGGTGAACGTGAACCAGGCCGCAAATGCCGGAGGGAATGGTGATACCACCGTTTGTAGCAATAGCACCTCATTCGTCCTGTTCGACCTGCTCACGGGGAACCCCACTCCAGGTGGGACATGGACACGGCCGGGTCCTGTTGGCCATAGCGGGTTCTACCAGCCCCCGGTGGATGCTCCCGGCGATTACACATACACTGTTGTCGGCACCTCACCCTGCCCTGCTGATATCGCGATCGTGACGGTAACGGAACATGCCAGGCCACTTGCCGGTACGTCGGGCAGCACCACACTTTGTGCCGGTGGTGCGAACGTGAACTTGATCACCGTGCTCGGTGGGACTCCGGGATCCGGTGGTACATGGACAGGGCCGGCACCGGCCACCACGGTCTTCAATGGCTTGTTCATCCCTGGCGTGACCGCACCTGGCACGTACACCTATACCGTGACCGGTCCATCCCCTTGTGCGAACGCGACCGCACAAGCAACCATCTCCGTCCTTCAGCCTCCGAACCCAGGCACGAGTCGGACCATCACGGTCTGCGACAACGCGACCGGCTTCGCCATGATCGACAGTTTGGGCGGTTCCCCCGCCTTGGCGAATGGAACCTGGACCGGCCCCGCACCCTCGACCAATACGGTGAATGGCTTCTTCAATCCCTCCACGGCCTCGCCCGGCACGTATGTCTATACCTACACCGTGTCCGGTACATCACCGTGTGCCAGTGCTTCATCCACCCTCACCATCGTGGTGAACCCTCGGGCCAATGCCGGGGTGTCCACCTCATACAGTGCTTGTGCAAGCCAAGGTTCGATCCCGATGTTACCCTTGCTCGGTCCGAATGCTCAGGTGGGTGGCACTTGGCGTCGGCAATCCGATGGCACTTCGCATAGCGGTGTGTTCCAACCCGGTGTGGATGCGCCCGGCGTGTATGTGTATCGGGTGATCGGCCCACTTGGGTGTGCGCCCCACGAGGCAACGGTGGCCATGACCGTGAATCAGCCGCCGAATGCCGGATCGAATGGGCAGATCATCGTGTGCGATGATGATGAACCGTTCTCACTGCTTGGCATTCTGAACGGGAACCCCCAAACTCCGGGATCCTGGAAGGACCCGCTGTTGAACACGCATATCGGGGTCTATATCCCGGGACAGAGCCTGCCTGGTGTTTACACCTATTCCGTGGCAGGGACCTCCCCGTGCGGGAATGCACAAGCGCAGGTCAATGTGATCGAGAATCACCAACCAGACGCTGGGAGCAATGGGGTCATCACGATATGCAGCAATGCACAACCCTTCTCGCTGTTCACGGTACTTACCGGTACGCCGGAACTGACAGGGACCTGGTACAACCCCGGCAATGTGCAGGTAGGGGACATTTTCACGCCAGGGTCTTCCGTGGCCGGGGTGTACAAATACCGGATCACCGGCTCTGCCCCTTGCCAAACGGATTCGGCCACGGCCACGGTCATCGTGAACGCATTCCCCAATGCAGGGATCAGCTCGGCGGTCCAGGTGTGTGCGGAAGGCCCGCTGGTGGCACTGATCGACCTGTTGGACGGATCCCCTAGCACGAGCGGCTCATGGAGCTATGGCGGGAACGCTCATTCCCAATTCCTTGATCCGGCGACCGACCTTGGCGGTGCATACCTGTATACCGTGGCCGGCCTCACACCATGTGCGAATGCGACGGCTCAAGTTCAGGTGACATTGGTGCCACCGCCGCATGCAGGGGTCGATGGCAACCTGGCCGCATGTGTCGGTGATGATGCGATCCAATTGGCTGCAGGACTTGGTGGTGCTCCGCATGCGGGTGGGTCGTGGAGCGATGATGATGGGACCGGCCAGATGACCGGTGGGGTACTTGATGCATCGGGCCTTGCACCGGGCACGTATCACTTCACCTACACGGTCGCGGGTTCGGGACCGTGCCTTGCCGATCAGGCCATGGTCACCCTTACCCTGGCCAACGCACTGGATGCCGGGCAGGATGGTACGGTCACCATTTGCCAGAACGAATTGCTCAACCTCTTCACCACGCTGGGTGGCACACCACAGCAGGGTGGGGTCTGGTCGGATGTGGATGGCAGTGGTGGTCTGATCGGCGGGGTGTTCAACGCCAACGGGGTGGCCGCAGGCACCACGTGGCATTTCCGATATGTGATCCCGGGTACGGCCAGCTGTTCGAGCGATACGGCCATTGTCACCGTATCCGTGCAGGAAGGTCCGTTCGCCGGATGCGATGGGTTCAAGGCTTTCTGCCTGACCGAGGCACCGGGCAACCTCATCAGCTCCATCAGCTGCGATCCGGACCCGACCGGAAGCTGGCTCTCCCCGGCGAACCTCCCGCACACGGGTATTTTCCAACCGGCCACCGATCAGCCGGGTGTGTACAAGTATGTGGTGCCCGGTGTGGGCTCATGTGCGGCCGATACCGCGTTGGTCACGGTGCAGGTGCGGACCCCACCGAATGCCGGCGATGACGATACCTTGAGGATCTGCTCCAACGATACGCCGGTCGACCTGTTCAGCCTGCTGGGGCCGAACGCGCAAGCAGGGGGCACCTGGACGATCTTCCCCAGCCCGGTCATCGTCTCCGGCATCTACAACCCTGCGGTCGATGGGCCTGCAGCTTATGTTTATCGTGTGCAGGGTCAGATGCCCTGCGTGGCGGATCAGGCGATCATCACCGTTATCGAGCCGGTCGCACCGTTCGCAGGCAACGATCGTACAATGAATGTCTGTTCGAGCGATGCGGCCTTCAACATGCTCAATGAACTGGGTGGTCTTCCACAGCAGGGAGGTACCTGGTACACGGGGGCCGGGGCTGTGCATGTCCCCACCTTCAACCCATTGGTCGAGGAGGGTGACGCTTTCACTTACGTGATCCTGGGTGCAACACCCTGTGTGAACGATACCGCGCGATTGACGATCAACCGGAGCTTGGCCCCCTTCGCCGGAACGAGCGCCACGATATCCGCCTGTGCCACACAAACGGAAGTGGATCTTTTCGCCGCCCTGGGACCCGGTGCCGGTACGGATGGGACCTGGACCGATGTGAATGCCACCGGTGCATTGGCCGGCAACCTCTTTGATCCGTCCGTCGTCGGCAATGGCACCTATGAGTTCCGCTATGTGATCACCGCGACGTCCCCCTGTATCAATTCCGAGGCCACCATCACCGTACACGTGGGTTCGGGTGCTGATGCAGGCGATGATAACACGTTGACCATCTGTGGTGCTGAGACACGCTTCTCCTTGTTCGAAGCACTGGATGGTGATCCGGATCCCGGTGGCTCCTGGACCGACCTGAACGGTACGGGTGCGATCGTGGAGGACAGCCTGTTGAACGCGACCGCGATCCCACCCGGTGGGCAGAACGCCTTCGTTTACACGATCGAGGATCCTGGTTGTGGTGCCGTACAAGCCACACTGCTGATCTCCACGGTGGACTATCCGGATCCCGGTTCAGCACCTGCCCCCATGGTGATCTGTGCGAGTGATCCGGTCCTTGACCTGGCCGCCCTGCTCGGTGGTGACCCGGATGAAGGAGGAACGTGGAGCGCACCTTCCGGCGCCTTCACCGGAGATCTGGATCCCGCGACACACGAAAGTGGCGACTATGTGTACACGGTCGCGGGCAATACGTATTGTCCGGATTCCAGCGCAGTGTTCCAGATCACCATCAACCAACGTCCCGATGCCGGCACCCCGGGTCAGGTGGTGGTGTGCGACACCTTGCCCGCCTTCCCATTGTTCCCGGTCCTCAACGGAACCCCGGATGGCGGTGGGACCTGGCTCGATCTGAGCACTTCTGGCGGGCTATCCGGCGGGAACCTCAATACCACCGGGCTGGCTCCTGGGGATTACGACTTTCAGTACACGGTACAGGTACCCGGCTGCGCTGCGGCCTCCAGCATGGTGAAGGTGGAGGTGGTCAGCGGTCCGGTAGCGGTGGATCTGACGACCACCTGCAATGAAGTGGACCGCACCTATACCGTTTCGTTCACCATTGAAGGTGGCGATCCGACGAGTTACATGATCACCGGGGATACCGGCACCATTTCCACGAACGCGCCACATGTCTTCGTGAGCGGACCGATCGTGGTTAGCCGACCTTTCTCCGCGGTGCTTTCGGACGCCTTCGGTTGTGCCGAGTTCCACGTGGTGGCCCAAAGCCCATGCCACTTCGATACCGAAGTATTCATCCCGCAGTCCTTCTCACCGAACGACGATGCGGTGAACGATCGATTCATCATCCCGGGGATCGAAGGCTTCCCGAACAATACGCTGAGCATCTTCAACCGTTGGGGTGCCAAGGTCTTCGATGGGGCGGCGTACGATAACCAGCGTGTGGTCTGGGACGGGTCCTCCCCGGATGCACTGATCCCGGGACAGGCACCTGCCGGCACCTATTTCTATGTGCTTGATCTGGGTACGGGCGCTGAACCCTTCACCGGCTATATCCAATTGACCCGATGAGAAGGACCATCCCCCTACTGGCCCTGCTCCTCGGACCCTGGTCGATCACACCGGCCGTTCACGCGCAGCAGGACCCGTTGTACAGCCAGTACATGTTCAATACACTGGCGTTCAATCCGGGTTATGCTGGAAGTGCTGATGTGTTCACCGTGATGGCACTTTCCCGTCATCAATGGGTCGGATTCGATGGTGCCCCGGCCACACAGACATTCCTTGCCCATACGCCACTGCGCAACGAGAGCATCGCACTGGGCCTCTCCGCGATCAACGACCGGATCGGCCCGGCACGACAGACCTCGGCTTATGCGGACTTCGCCTACCGCATCCGCACGGGTGTTGATACACGGCTGGCCTTCGGTTTGAAGGGAGGTATCAACATGTACCAGGCGGATCTCGCGTCGCTCACCCGTGTGGTGGAGAACGACCCGGTCAATGTGAACATCCAGAGCCGGATGCTGCCGAATTTCGGCTTCGGCCTGTTCTGGCACGCTCCCCGTTATTACGTGGGTATCTCCGCACCGAAACTCCTGGAGAACGACCTCTCCGATGTCAATGGAGGAGTGGTCGCGCCTGCCAAGGAGGCCCGCCACTATTTCCTCATGGCAGGCTATGTGATGGATCTCACGAAGGAGATCAAGTTCAAGCCTTCCATCCTGTTCCGGACGGTGGCGGGGGCACCTTTCTCGCTGGACATGAATGCGAACTTCCTACTGCGCGAGCGCATCTGGTTCGGTGCCATGTACCGGCTGGGCAATTCCTTCGGTGTGATGGGACAGTACCGCATCAACGATCAATTGAGCGCAGGGTATGCCTTCGATCTGACCACCACGGCCATCGGAGCGTACAATGCGGGTACCCACGAGGTGATGCTCAGTTATGACTTCCGTTTCCTGCGCGGCCGAACGATCTCACCCCGTTACTTCTGATGCTGCGCACCCTTCTCCTCTTCGCACTTTCGTTCCTGCTGGTGCTCACGGCGGTGGCACAGGGCAATGCCGGGCCGTACATCAAGGAGGGAGATCGTTTCTATGAGCAGTTGGCCTACGCTCGTGCCATCGAGAGCTATGTGAAGGCCACCGAGCTTGGTGCGGTGAACGAGCACGTGACCAAAAGGCTGGCGGATTGTTATATGCGTACCGGTCAAAGCGACCAAGCCGAACGCTGGTACGCGATGGTGGTGAAATTCCTGAACCGGGACCCGCAGGAGATGTACAACTTCGCCGAGGCCCTGAAGAGCAACGGCAAGTACGTGGAGGCAGAGGAATGGATGGACCGTTACCTCGCGGCCACCTCCCCCGATGGCAACCCGAGGCGGAGCAACATCAGCGGCTTCGCCCGCAATTTCCTGGCCCATCCCGATCGTTTCATCGTGCGACCGACCGGGATCAATACCGCGGTCTCTGACTTCGGGACCGCCTGGCTGGGCAAGGACAAGGTCATCTTCTCCTCTGCACGCAACGTGACCACCGGGATTGAAAGACGAGCAGCCTGGAATGATCAACCATTCCTTGATCTCTTCGTGGCCGAGGTGACCCCGAATGGCGATCTGGCCGGAGCAACCACCATGCTGGGATCGGTGAACTCCAAGTTGCACGAAGGGCCTGCTTCGGCGAGCTCGAATGGCGATGTGCTCTGGTTCACCCGCAACAACTATTACAACGGACGCTCGCAGCGCAGTTCAGGTGGCATCTCTCGCCTCGCCATCTACAAAGCCTATGCACAAGGTGGTGCATGGGGCCGGGTGGAACAGTTCCTTTACAACAACTCGGAGATCAGCGTGGGCCATCCAGCGCTCTCACGCGACGGCAAACGCCTCTTTTTCGTCAGCGACATGCCTGGTGGTCATGGGGGCACGGACCTGTACATGTGTGTCGATCAAGCCGGGCAGTGGGGAGAGCCGGTCAATCTGGGTTCCACCATCAATACACCACAGAACGAATCCTTCCCGTACCTGGGTGCTGATGGTACGCTGTACTTCTCCAGCAATGGACACCCTGGACTGGGCGGTATGGATATCCATGCGGCCAAGTACCTCGGGCTGGATGAGTTCGCACCACCGATGAATGTGGGGGCGCCGGTGAACGGGACCCATGACGACTTCGCCTTCATCATCGACCAGGAGAACCGACGGGGATTCTTCTCCAGCAACCGCGCGGGAGGAGTGGGCGATGATGACATCTATGCCTTCGAGATGCTGGCGCCATTGCAACAGACCTTCCTGGTGACCGGAAAGGTGATCGATGATGATCAGGGATCACCGCTCTTCGACCTGGAGGTGAAACTGCTCGACAAGAAGGGTGTCGTACTGGCCACGACCACCACGGACTCCCGCGGGGAGTACACCTTCACTGTGGAGAAGGACAAGGAGTATCAGGTGATGGCCGAGCTGAAAGGCCGCTATCCCGGTATCCAGCACATAAGCACTGACAGGATCGAGCGGCAACAGATCCTATCGCGTGATATTCATCTGGTGGCAAGTGCCGGTATTTGGCTGCGCGGCACGGTCCGGAACAAGGATGCGCCCGGTTTCGTGGATGGAGTGAAGGTCACCGTGGTGAACCTCAGCAGCTTCTTCTCTGAATCGTTCGAGACCGGCGAGGGCGGGGATTTCAACATCCGAATGCAGAGCAATGAGGAGTTCGAGGTGTTGCTTGAAAAGGCCGGGTACTTCAGCGTGAGCATCCCGGTGAGCACGATCGGTATGAGCGAAGGGGTCATCGACCTGAACGAGATGCGCGACCTGGCCTTTGAACCCGTTCACATCGGTGTGCCGATCGCATTGAAGCACGTGCGATGGGCCAGGAACGATGCGAAACTGGACCCGATCGCAAGGACCGAGCTCGATGCACTGGCCGAGCGACTGAACGTGAACCCCGGTGCGAAGGTGGAGGTCGGGGTACACAGCGATTCGCGTGATGGTGCGGACGCCGCCCGGATCGACCAGAAACGTGCCGATGCCATCGTGGACCACCTGGTGACCAAGGGTGTGATGCGTGATCGGTTGGTGGGGAAGGGCTACGGCATCTCCAAGCTGAAGAACCATTGTGCCCCAGGTGTCACCTGCACCGAGGAGGAGCATGCGGCGAACCGCCGTGTGGAATACACCGTGCTCTCGATCACGCCTCCGTAGCGAAAGGAAGTGCTTCGAACCGGTAGCCCCGTCCGGCGAAGTGCGCAAGGACCAGCGGTAACGCTTTCCGCAAGGTGGCCGAGGCCTTCAGGCTGTCATGGAAAACGATGATGGAACCCCCACGCGCAGTGGAGATCACGCGCCGGGCGCATCGCTCACCATCGATGCGCGGATCATAGTCGCCGCTGAGGACATCCCATAATACGATGCGGTGGGTCCTGCGTATGTGCCTGGCCTGTTGGCGGGTCAGACTGCCGTACGGCGGGCGGAACACCGTGCCGCTCGTGAACGCATCGGCCCGTGCGATGCTCCTCAGGTAGTCCTCCATGGGCATGCGACGGCCACGTGAGTGGTCCCAGGTATGGTTGCCCACGGCGTGCCCTTCCGCACGGATCCTTTGAAGGATCGTGCCTGCTGTTACACAATTGCGTCCGATGCAGAAGAAGGTGGCCTTCGCCCCTGCACGGGCCAATTCATCCAGCACCCACGGCGTCACCTCCGGGGTCGGCCCATCATCGAACGTGAGGTACAACACCCGTTCGCGGGTCGGGATCCGCCAGGTATAGCCCGGAAAGAGCCACTGCACGATGCGTGGTACCCGGGCCGGTGCCATGGGTCAGAACCGCATCCGCTGGCCTGTGCGCCGACCGGAGTTCAGTTCCATCAACTTACCCTGGTACTGCTCCTCCATGGCATCGAACCGCTCTTTCAGTCCCTTGCCATGGATGCTGTCCTCACTCATCGCCGTGGTCGCGAGCCGCCCCATCACCGCATGGGTGATCGCCATGTCGTCGCTTAAGCGCTCGACGAATTTGGGCTCCAGGCTGAGGTAGTGGGCCATGTTCTCCTCCATGATCGTGAAGAGCCGTTCGGCGATCGCATTGGCCTTGCCCGTATCACCGATGGTGTAATAGGCCTCGACCGTGGGTAGCATGATCCGTGTGAATGGCACGTTGCGTTCCGGCATCTTCTCCAAGGAGAGGTCGAGCACCTGGCGTGCCTCCGCATCGCGGCCTTCGGCGATCAAGGCCTCGGCGAGGCTGCTCAATTGAAGGCGCAGGTTGGTGGTCATTCGCAGGATGTTCTCATCGAGGTAGATCGGGCCTTCGGTGTCCATGTTGCCCCATTTGAACTTGTTCATCACGTTCGCGAACATGATGTCCGTGGCCACTCTTCCGTTCAGGTTCGGGTTGCGGTTGGGCGAGTTCACCGGGACCAACCGGTAGGTGAGGCCCTCCAACTGGAAGTGATCCTGCAGGTTGATGTAGCTATCGGGCCCGGTCGTTACGGCGAAGTAGATGGGGCGCTTCCAATCGTTGTTGGCCAACATGTCCAGCACGAGCATGTGGTTCTTCATCAGCACCTGTCGTTCGATCCTCCACTCGATCCGTGGCACCCAGGCCGAGTCCCCCGGCTGCAGGGTGCCCGATCCGAACACGGCGGCACTATCGGCCTTCAGACTGAACAGGTCCGTCGGGAACCACGCATCCTTCACCCCGCGCTGGAACAGCACCTGCATGTTGCGGTCGTTGGTCACGAAGTCCATCATTTCCTTCAGGTCGCGGTGCGTCTTGCCCTGGGGTATCAAGGCTACCACATCACGTGTACCTTGGCGGTACTTGCCGGGGTCCATGGCGATGGGCACGGGTTCGCTCTCGTAAGCCTTCCGGCGCATCTGGTCCGCATACCAATCGGTGTTCAGCAGGCTCAGGTTCACCACACGCACGTCGGTGCGGATGCCTTCCACCTCCTGTGCATACCACAGGGGGAAGGTGTCGTTGTCGCCATTGGTGAAAAGGATCGCGTTGGGGGCACAGCTCTCCAGGTAATCAGCGGCCAGGTCGCGTGCTGGCATGCGGGTGCTTCGGTCATGGTCGTCCCAGCCATCGGCCACCATCACCACGGGCACCACCATGCCCAGGGCCGTGGCCAGCGAGGCGTGTACGGTCCTGTTCTTGACCACGCGGCCGAGCAGGTATGCCACGAACAGGGCTGCACCACCCAGGATCGCCATGTATAGGATGGCATAGGATACCGAGTGGTCGCCGTCCCATTCCACCACATACTTCAGGACACCCAGTGCTGCGGCCGCACCAACGGCCTTGCCAAGTTCCTTCTGTGTGATGCTGCGGGCCGCATCGTACAAGGCCAGCACGCCCAGCCCGATCCATACCGCGAAGGCGTAGAACGACCCCACGTAGGCGTAATCCCGCTCACGCGGTTGGAAGGGGTATTGGTTCAGGTAGATCACGATCGCGATCCCGGTGAAGAAGAAGAGCATCAGGGTGATGGCCCAATCCTTCGGATGGCGAACGAGTTGATACACGAAGCCGATGATGCCCAGCAGGAGGGGCAACAGGTAGAACCGGTTGTAGCCCTTGTTCTCCGTCATGCTTGAGGGGAGCTGGTCCTGCGACCCCAGGCGTTGCTCGTCGATCGCGTTGATGCCGCTCAACCAGTTGCCATCCACGATGTTGCCGTGGCCCTGCACGTCGTTCTGTCGCCCGGCGAAGTTCCAAAGGAAGTAGCGCCAGTACATCCAGTCGAGCTGGTAGCTGAAGAAGAAACGCATGTTCTCCACGAAGGTGGGCTTGTGGATCACCGTGGGTTTGCCCTCGCGATCCGTGGAACGCATGGGACGTCCCTTGAAATCGCTCCACTCCTTGTACGCATCCACATGGCTGCGCTGCGAACTGTACATGCGGGGGAAGAGCATGGTGAACGCGGGTTCGTACACCACCTCGGTGCCTTTACGCGGGTCGGTGATCACATACGCATGCTCGATCGTGTGGCCCGGCTGTTCCTCCACGAAATGCTCAGCACTCCAACCATCGTACTCGGTCTTCACCAGGCGATCGTTCTTCTTGATGCGGTACACCGCACTGTACACCGGGGTCCCATCGTTCCGCTCATTCGCGTACGGGCTGTCCCAGAACTGGCCGATCAACAAGGGGCGATCACCGTACTGTTCCCGGTTCAGGTAGCTCACCAGGTTGAATACGTTCTCCGGGTTGTTCTCGTCGATCGGTGGGTTCGCCAGGCTGCGGATCACGGTCATGGCGTAGGTGCTGTACCCGATCAGGATCACCGTTACGCCCAGGATCACCGTGTTCCACACCACGCGGCCGGTGCGTTGGGTCCAGCGCAGACCCAGCACGATCAACGTGGCCAGCAGCAGGAAGTAGAACAGGTTGCCGCTGTTGAAGGGCATGCCCAGGTCGTTCACGAAGAACAATTCGAACTTGCCTGCCACCTTGGCCACGCCAGGGATGATCACGCTCTGGATCGTGCCGAGGATGATCGCACTGATCACAAAGGCTGTGATGATCCCCTTCGGCGTGGTCTCATATCGCTTGAAGTAATAGACCATGGCGATGGGCGGAATGCACAACAGGGCCAATAGCTGTACCCCGATGCCCAACCCCAATAGGTAGCAGATGAGGATGAGCCAGCGTGTACTGTGCGCTTCATGGGCCACGTTCTCCCATTTGAGGATGGCCCAGAAGGTGATCGCCGTGAACAACGACGACATGGAATACACCTCGGCCTCCACGGCACTGAACCAGAAGGTGTCGCTCCAAGTATAGGCCAGGGCACCGACGATGCCGCTGCCGAGCACGGCCAGCACGCCTCCCGTCCCGATCTCATCTCCATGGCGCGTGACCACCTTATGGGCCATGTGCGTGATGGTCCAGAAGAGGAAGAGGATGGTGAACGCGCTGCACAGGGCGCTGAGCATGTTGATGGCGACCGGTACTTTCTCCGGAGAGACGAAGGCGCTGGCCACCCGGCCGATCATCATGAAGAGCGGGGCTCCGGGGGGGTGCCCTACTTCCAGCTTGTTCGCCGTGGCCAGGAACTCGCCGCAGTCCCAGAAGCTGGCCGTGGGTTCGATCGTGGCGATGTAGGTCCAGGCGGCGACAAGGAACACCAGCCAGCCTGTGATGATGTTCAGCTTCTTATAGTTCATGCGAAGGGTTCCAGGAATACGGTAACGACCACACGCTCAGTAAGAAGAGTGGGGTGCGTGGCGGCGAAAGTACCGAAAGTACCGACCGGACCGAAGGGGACTTTGCGATGGCACCGTCCGATCGCTTACTTTTGCCGCGCTTTGGTGCCAGCCAGGGCGGAATTGACCGATGGTGTAACTGGCAACACGTCTGATTTTGGTTCAGAAGAGTCCAGGTTCGA
>JADLAI010000235.1 GCA_020848295.1 Flavobacteriales bacterium | reverse complement strand
GGTTGTGTGAACACCGAGTTCGACTTCGTGGCCACGGCAACGGCTTGGACACCGATCACCTACCAATGGGATCTGGGCGATGGAACCACCTCCGCGGAAGCCGTGTTGCAGCATGTTTACACCGCGCCGGGAACGTACCCGGTAACGGTATCGGCCAGTACGGATAGCGGCTGCGTGGGCACCCGGACTTTCGCCGTGCCGTCCGGGGTCCAGGTGTACCCCTTGCCCAGGGCGGGTTTCATGGTCGATCCGCAGGAGGTGTCCTTGTTGGATCCCGTGGTCCAGGTGAAGGATCAGGCCGAACAGGCGGTGACATGGGAGTATACCGTGGATGGAGAAGTGTTCTTGGCGCCTTCATTCACCTACGAGTTCAAGGATGCAGGCTGGTACGAGGTCACCCAGACGGTGGTGAGCGGAGCGAATTGCAGGTCTTCGGCCACACGCATGGTCTTTGTTTCCGATCATCTCTTCTATGCGCCAACGGTGTTCACCCCCGATGGTGATGGGTTGAATGATACATTCCTTCCGTTGGTGACCGGGGCGCGTCAATATGAGCTGGTGATCATGGACCGCTGGGGTGTTGAACGGTTCCGCACCACGGATCCCAAGGCCGCGTGGAATGGTGATGGCCTGCCGCAGGGGGTGTACACCTACCTTGTTCGCATCGGGGAATACGGCCCGATGCGCAAGGAGTACAGCGGGCATTTCTCGCTTCTACGTTGATGGTGCCCCGGTGTGGACCATGTCCACGTGCGGGATCCCATCCAGGTCATAGGCATCACTCGTGGTGCGGAAGCCGTGTTGTTCGTAGAATGCTTGCAGGTGCTGCTGCGCAGCGAGCGCACTGCGGGGGCTTCCGAATCGGTGTTGAAGGTGGTCGAGCACGACCCGCAGGAGCTCATGACCGAGCCCCTGGCCCCGGTGGTCGGCGCGTACCACCACGCGCCCGATGTGCGGGACCTCGTCACCGGTCGGTGGAATGATCCGTGCATACGCCACAAGGCCCATGTCGGGCTTGCTGCCCAGCAAGTGAAGGGCGTCGAGGTCCAGGTCATCCACGTCGGGGTAGGGGCATCGCTGTTCTACGATGAACACGTTGGACCGCAGTGCGAACACCGCATGGATGTCCGCCGGGCGGAGCGCGTGGAACGGGGCCAAGGTCCACTCCATGGCCATCAGGTCACCGGTTGCGAACCACCGTCCATCAAGTACCAGATCAGCCCGGTCACCGGCGTTCCTTCCATGGAACGGATCACGTCGAGATAGGTGCGGAGTTGTTGTGCATGTGTGCTGGCGCGTTGGCCGGTCTTGATCTCGAGCACATGTGTGCCATGGCTGTCGCGGAGCACCCGGTCGGGGCGAAGGCCATGTCCATCGGCGGTGATGATCGCGGCTTCGGACCGTACATCCGCGCCGGGGGCGAACCATTTGAACAGGGGCTCCGCACCGATCATCGCTGCAAGTCGCGGTTCCAGTGCTTGGGCTTCTTCAGTGTCCAGAGCACCGCGTGCCACGGCATTGGCCAGTGCGGCGGGCAGGTCGGCGGCAGTGGTGGTGGCGGCTATGATGGCATGCAGCGTGGTGCCACGATCACGCTCGGCCCGTGCGGCCCGTGCGTCCGTGCCTTCGGTGCGTATGCTCCAAGGCACTCCGATCTCGGGCGTGGCCACATCGCGCAGGAGCCAGGCCTGGTCCGGCTCCTTGTCCTCGCCCTGGGCAGCGGGCTCCATGGCGGTGAAGGTCAGGTCGGGTCTGGCGTCCACGAAGGCGGTCAGCGCTTTGGTGACGGTGTCGGTGGCGTGGGGTACGAAGACATGCAGTTGCTTACTGGCCCGTGTGAAGGCCACGTACAGGAGGTTGAGGGCGTCCAGTTCGCGGAGGCTGTGTTCTTCTATCAGTTCGGCCATGCCGAGTTCGCGGAGCACCGTGCTTTCCCGCACCAACGCCTGTTCCAGTTCGGGAACGGCATCGCCGGGCGCCATCCAGAGCAGCTCGCTGTGTACGCGAGATGATACCATGCGCGCATCTGGCACGATCACCACGGGGAATTCCAGGCCCTTGGACTTGTGAACGGTCATCACCTGTATGGCATTCGCTCCGTCCGCAGCAGCATTGCTCCGGTCACCACCTGTCCGGTCCCAGTGTTCGAGGAAGCCGATGATGTCCTGTGTGTTGGCCGTGCTCCAGGCGTGCGTTTCGTCCAGGAAGGTGAGGAGCGTGCTGTCCTCTCCGGGACACAAGCCGAAGCCACGGGCCAGCCCGTCCACGAAGGCCGTCAGCGAGGTCTTCAGCGTGGTGGCGCGGTGTTCGGTAAGGAGGGCCTTCAGCGCTCGGGTGGCCTCTGGCCTCCCCTTGGAGCCAAGGGGGATCGACCAGCCGATGGGTGTGTTCGCATCGGTGGTGTTCGAAAGGATGGCATGCCATTGAAGGGCCCGTGCGGCACTGATGTCATCACCTTGTACCAGATGCCGAAGGCATTCCACGAGTAATTGTACGGCGGGGTCGGCGGCCAGCTGAAGTCCATCGGGTGACAGGACCGGGAAGCCATGTTCAAGAAGGTGTTCGGCGATGAGGCGACCCGTGCGTTTGGATCGCACCAACACGGCCACATCGCCGGGTGCGTATCCGTTCGCCAGTGCTTCCTTTAGCGTGGATAACGCATGGTGTGCGATGGCGTTCTGCAGTTCCGCTCCGGAGTTCTTCTCCTTGTCCAGGGTGATGCGTACGGTGCCCAGGTCGTTCCGCCAATGCTGCTGTTCCTGGGCGTGGTACACCTTCTGCAAGGCCGGTGAAAGCACGCTTGGGAGTTCGTTGAAGAGCGCGTTGTTGAACGCGATCACACGTTGTGCGGAGCGTCGGTTGTGTGCGAGCGGTTCGCCTTCCACATAGGTGCGTCGGAGGGTCGCTTCGCGTTGCACCTGGGCGTCGTCGGTCCGGTCCAGTCCGAAGAGTGATGGAAGCTCCACGAAGAGGCGTACTTCGCCGTTGCGCCAGCGGTAGATGGCTTGCTTCCCATCGCCAACGAGCAACACACTGCCTCCGGTGGACAGGGCGTTCTCGAGGAGCGGGAGCATGGCGTTCCACTGGAGCAGGGAGGTGTCCTGGAACTCGTCGATCAGGAAATGGCGGTAGCGTTCACCGAGGCGCTCATAGATGAAGGGGACCGGTTCGTTCTTCACCACCTCGGCCACACGGCGGGTGAGGTCGCTGAAGAAGGCCACGCCATCCTCGTTCTTCAGTTCTTCCAACGAGGTGTCGAGGCTGTGCAGGGCGTATGTGGGGAGCAGTTCACGAGCCACTGAACGTTGGACCTGGTATGTTCTCAGCCCCTCTTCGCACAGGCTTTCCGATGCGTTGAAGAGCGCGGTGGCACGCGCAGCCAAGCCTTGCAGCACAGCGATGGTGTCTGCGGTGGCCTTGGCGGAGTTCCATTTCCCCTTTTCGATGGGGGCGCGGGTATGGGGACCTGCGGATGGCCATTCGCCGGAGAAGTCCGCCAGCTTTCGGAAGTACCCGACGATGGCACCACTGTAGGCGATGTCCTCCTTGCGGATGCCAGCACGTTCGAAGAGGTCCACGGCATCCCGTCCGATGGCCCGTGCTTTGTCGCGGAACTCCTTGGTCTCCTTGTTCAGGCGCTCCATCAACGCGGTCATGTCCTGCAGGGTCCACTCGCGCAGTTCCATCAATGGACCGATGGACCGTTCATTGAGCAGTTCCCGGCTCAGGTCCATCAGCGGCTTGGTGGGGTCCCATGGGCGTTCTTCGAGCAGGAGTTGGGAACAGGCCTGGGTCAGGAGCTCGGTGATGTGCGCATCGTCCCCGGCGCGGTCGATCAAGGTGTTCACCGCCTCCTGCCGGTAGTGGTCCTGTTCGGTGGTCATGCGCAGGTCCTGGTCCATGCGCAGGTCCCGTGCGAAGGGCTTCACCACGCGGCGCGTGAAGGCATCGATGGTGCTGATGGCCACATCTTCCCAATGGTGCAGCATGTGGCTGAGCACCACGCTCGCCCGGCGACCGAGCTCTTTGTCGTCGATGCCGGCTTGTTGTTTGAGCTGATCGGCCACATCGGCCAGGGCACCGTCATAGGCCCCGCTTTTCGCCAGGCCTTCGAGGTAGCCGATCACGCGCCCCTTCATCTCGGCGGCGGCCTTGTTGGTGAAGGTGAGCGCCAGCACGTGGCGGTAGGCCCCGTGGTCGCTGGTGCCTAAGCAATGGGTCAGGTAGTGCTTCACCAGGGCATGGGTCTTGCCTGCACCAGCCGAACTATGAAGTACGCGGAACATCGTAGGAGGGCAAGATAGCTTTGCTATTCCGGTCATGGATCGGGTGATGAACATCACTGCCACCCCCTGCGCAATGCCCTAACTTTGTATGATGCCGGTCAACCCGGAGCCAGTTAAAGCATACGTATGATGTCCACCCTCAGCAGGACCGTCCTCGCGCTCATCCTTCCGCTCGTCCTGGTCACCTGTCGTCCGGACGACACCGTGGAGCCTGATCCTGTACCCACGCCTACCACCGGGAGTTTGAAGCTGATCATCAAACCTACATGGAATGGCGTACCGTTCGCGCTTCACCAGACGTATGAGAACGTGAGCGGCTATCGGGTGAAGGTGGAGATGCTGAAGTTCTATCTGGGTAACGTGCAGCTGGTGAACGGCTCAGGGGCCACCACGGTGAAGGATGTGGAGTTGTTCGATATGCTGCATGGCGGCGATACCGCGGTGTGGAGCGGGTTGCCTACGGGAACATGGTCTGGTCTGGGTATGGGCCTTGGCGTGCCACAAGCGTTGAACGACGTGGATCCGATCAACTACGCCTCGGGCCACCCGCTGAGCCTGTCGCATGGGACGTATTGGAGTTGGGGGTCCGGCTATCGTTTCGTGATGTTCGATGGGAAGTACGATACCACCAGCACGGGTACAGGACCTGTGCTACAGCCCTTCTCCATGCACACCGGCATGAACGTGTGCTATCGTGTGTTCGACCTGCCCCTGGCCTCATCGCTTTCGATCACGGCAGGCGGCACCAGCGAACTGGTGCTGGAGCTCGCGGTGGATCGTTTCTTCCACTCGGCCTCGGACACACTTGACCTTGCCGTGGAGAACGCATCGCATGGCAGTGATCCCGCTCATACGCTGGCGTTGAAGCTCACGGAGAACATCGTGCATAGCTTCATTCCGGAGTGAAGAGGACCTGTGCATACCTGCTGTTGGGCATGGCATTGCTGGCCTGCCGCAAGGATCCAGGCCTAACGGTCGGCGAGCACGATACGCCCTATGTGTGGGCACTGCCCCCCGGAGCTCCGGTGCCCGAGGTCCCTTCGGAGTACCCCATGACGCAGGCATCCGTTACGCTCGGCAAGGCCCTCTTCTTCGATGCTCGTCTGTCGCGCGATGGCACGGTGTCCTGTGCGAGTTGCCACCGGCCTGCTCATGCGTTCAGCGATACGCTGTCCTTGAGCGAGGGGGTCGATGGCCGTGTGGGCATGCGCAATGCACCCACCTTGGCGAATGTGGCCTATCACCCGGCCTTGTTCCGCGATGGTGGCGTGCCCACCCTGGAGGCCCAGGTGATCGCGCCGGTCCAGGAACCCACCGAAATGGATCACACGTTGCAAGGTGCTGCGGAGCGCCTGGCCGGTGCGGTGGAGCTTCACCGCTTGAGCCAGCTGGCCTATGGTCGGGCGTTGGATCCATACGTGATCACCCGGTCCATCGCCGCCTACGAGCGCACCTTGATCAGCGGCTGGTCGCGGTTCGATCGGTTCTACTATCAGGGCGATGTCCACGCCTTGACCGAGGAGGAGTTGAGAGGCTGGCAGCTGTTCAGCGGCCCGGTGCTGAACTGCACGGCCTGCCATGGTGGCTTCGACTTGAGCGACCACAGCTACCAGAACATCGGGCAGTACCTGGAGTATACCGATGTGGGTCGTGCCAGGATCAGCCTCGATCCGGACGATGTGGGGAAGTTCAAGGTGCCCACCCTGCGGAATGTGGCGCTCACCGCGCCGTACATGCACGATGGCGCCATGGCCACCCTCGAGGAGGTGGTGGATCATTTCGCATCCGGTGGGCTGCCTCACTTGAACCGAAGCCCGCTGATGTCGAGCTTTACACTTACGGATCAACAGCGTACGGACCTGGTCTCCTTCCTCCATGCGCTCACCGACGAACGCTCTCTCGACCAATTGCCATGAAGATCGGAACCCATTCGTTGATCGTGCTGTCCATCATCGTTGTTTCGGTGGGCTGCAAGCGTGATGATGGTCCACCGCCTGCACCGACACCGGTTCCGCCTATGCCTGCCACACCGGCGTTCGTGCCGGTTCCAGCGAACTTCCCGCCGATGCCCATCCCTGCGGACAATCCGTTCACCGTGGAGGGTATTGCGCTGGGGCGCTTCCTGTTCTACGAGGAGCTGTTGTCCGGGAATAACACCATGTCCTGTGCATCGTGCCATGCGCCAGCGGCAGCCTTCACGGACAATGGGAATCGGGTGAGCACGGGCATCGATGGGTTCCAAGGGACACGTAATTCCATGGCCTTGGCGAACTTGGCATGGGATACCCGGTATTTCTGGGACGGACGCGTGCTCACGTTGGAGGAACAGGTGTTACGCCCCGTGCGTGATCCGATCGAGATGCATGAGACCTGGCCGCAAGCGATGGCCAAGTTGCAAGCCCATGATGCGTATCCGGACCTCTTTCTGGGTGCGTTCGGCACCAGTACGATCGATTCCCTGCTCGTGGCGAAGGCCATCGCACAGTTCATGCGCACCATGATCAGTGGGAACGCTCCGTTCGATAAGTATCAGCGGGGAGAAGGCTTGCTGTCGTTCGAGGCCACCATGGGCCTGACCCTCTGGGATATGGAAGGGGGCTATCCGCCTGCGGTGCCCTTAGGCCAGGGCGGATTCGATTGTTTCCATTGTCACCCGTTCGCGGGAGGGCGTTTCACGGACGGAGCGCTGCACAACAACGGCCTGGATAGCGTGTTCACGGACCTGGGTGCGGGCGGTATCACGGGTTTGGCGCAGGATATGGGCATGTTCAAGACACCGACGTTGCGCAACATAGCACTGACCGCGCCTTACATGCACGATGGACGTTTCGCCACGCTCGAGGAGGTGGTGGAACACTACAACTCAGGAGGGCACGCATCGGCCACCGTTGATCCGAACATGAAGTACACGGCGGGTGGCCTTCAGCTTACCCCGGAGAAGAAGCAATACCTGCTGGCTTTCCTGAACTCGCTGACGGACATGGATTTCGTGAACAACACGGCGTTCAGCGATCCGGGCGAACCATAGGCTCAGGCCGCTTCCGCATCGCTCAGCGCAGGAGGGGTCCACGTGTAGCACTGCATGCGGTCCTCGAACACCGTTGGTTTGAACAGGCTGTGCCCCAACAGCATGCGGGCACATTCCTGCACGCCTTCGGTGATGCTTGGATGGGGGTGGACCAGTTCGGAGAGTTCACGGATGGGTGTTCCCGAGCGGATCATCAGGGCCACGGCTTGGATCGTGCTGGAGGCATGTTCCCCCACCGCGCGCATGCCGAGTACGCGCATTTCCGCATCATTGGTCACAAGTACTTTGAAGAATCCCTGGGTGCGCCGCATGGCGATGGCACGCGCCAGGCATGAATAGTCGATCCGGGCCATGCGGTAGGCGATACCGCGTTTCTGGCAGTCTTGCTCGTTCGATCCCACCCCTGCCACTTCGGGGTCAAGGAACATGATCGTGCTGACATTGTCGTAGCTGAGCGGTTCCGTCTTTTCCGCCCAGATCCGCTCCACGGCATGCCGGCCTTCCATCTCGCCCAGGTTCACCAGCATATTGGTACCCGTGGCATCACCCACCACATGGATGTGAGGTAGGGCGGTGCGTGTGTCGGAAGCATGGATCGAACCTGTTCTGGGGTCCGGCTGGAGTCCGGTTCGTTCCAGCCCGAGGCCCTCGAGGTTCGGTGTGCGACCAACGGAGAGCAAGGCCTTTTCCACGCGAACGGTCTCATGGCGACCATCGGCGTAGGAGAGCTCATAGCGAACAGCTCCCTGCTCCACCGCGATATGTTCGAGTTTCGCCGCCCGATGGATGATCACCCCTTTTCGTTCGAGGTTCCGGGCAACGAGCTCTGAGACATCGGCATCTTCGAAGGGGAGGATGCGGTCGGCACGATCGATCAGGTGTACCTGTGTAGCCCCGAGATTGGAGAAGATGGTGGCGAACTCACAACCGATGACCCCGGCGCCGATGATGACGATGCTGCGTGGGAGTTCCTCGATGCCGAAGATGCCGTCGCTGGTGTAGATGTGCTGTTCATCCACGGGGATCTCGGCGACGGTGCGGGGCCTGCTTCCAGTGGCCACGATGAAGTGGTCGGCCTGGATGTCCGTGCTGTAGCCGGGGCGTTCGATGCGTACCGTATGTGGGCTGAGGAACCGACCGCTGCCGCGTTCATGCCGGAACAGCAAGGGGCCCACCTTGTTGTTGGCGAGCATCTGCATGTGGCAGGCGTAGAGGTATTTGCGTTCGAAGATGGCCTCGTTCATCGCTTTGCCCACTTCTTCCCAGCTCAGGCTGAATGGTTCGCGGCCTCGGGTGCGCATGAGCGCGTTGGTACTGGATACACGGTTCGCCACCTCCCAGAGGGTCTTGGATGCGAGTGCGCCATTGAAGATGCCCGTGCCACCGATGCGGTCACGCTCGATCAGAAGGGTGCGTTTCCCCAGGTCGATGGCGCGCATGGCTGCCGCGTATCCGGCGGGTCCGCCACCGATCACACAAAGGTCGAAGTGTTCCATACGGTCGGAATTTTCAACGGAAGCCCGGGTAGGGGGGCATTGCGCCGTTCATACGGCCTTCGGTCCCCAGGGTTGCCGTGGAGGCGCGGTATGAATGGGGGTAACCCGATCACGGGGCGGTGCGTATGAAGGCGTGTGGGATACCCAACGCTCCTGAGGTTCCGCAAGGCGGTGACATCGCTGGTGGCGGCTATCATGGCCTCCGCCGCATGGGGGCAGTGTCCACTCCTGTTCGATTATTATGGAACCCCCTCGGCCACGCCGATGTGGTACAGTTGCTCTGGCACCAATTACGCCCTGCTCATCGCATCGCCACAGGCTGTTGGCAGCTTCACGATCGATTGGGGTGATGGGAGCCCGATCCACACTGGCGCCTCGCTCGTGGCCCCGCAGACGGTGAGCCACGTGTATGCATCGGCCGTGGCCGAGTACACCGTGGTCTTCACCGAGATCGCCACGGGTTGTACGGTCACCGGCACCTTGGTGATGGAGGAGAGCACGAGCGCATCGATCCAGATCCCGGTGGGTGGGTTGACCCAGGTGTGCGCCCCGGAGGCGGTGCTCTTCACCAACAGCAGCACCAATGTCTCGCCCAATACCACCTTCACATGGGACTTCGGCGATGGGTCGCCCTTGCTCACCTTCGACCATACCAACTGGGGGCAGACCATATCGCACACCTACCAGCAGGGTACGGTGAACTGCGAGACCACCGTGCGCCTTACGGCCGAGAACACCTGCAACACGCTCCAGGGCGGCTCCAGCTTCGCCACCTTCAACCCGATCCGGATCTGGGATATCGATGATGCCAGCATCGCGCCGAGCGCAACGCTTCTCTGCTGGCCCGACCGTACGGTGACCTTCGCCAATACCACCGACCGGAACTGTTTCAATCAAGGGAACATCTACCAACGCTACGAGTACTGGAACTTCGGTGACTACTGGGGGGCGGGTCATGATAGCATCATCAATTGGACCCCGTGGCCGCCCACCTTTCCGCGCACGATCCAGTACCCCGGTATCGGTAGTTACCAAGTGATGCTGTTGGACAGCAATTACTGTGGTATCGATACGGCGTATGTGACCATCAATATCGTTCCGCCTCCTTCGGTTTCATTGACCGCCACCCCGGACCCGGTATGTGCCGGCGAAACAGTGTACTTCAATGAGACCACCACGGGTGGTGCGAACTATTTCCAATGGGACTTCGGCACGGGCAGTGGATTCCAATGGACGGGGGCGGGCGATCAGGCCCAGACGTACAATGCCGCAGGTACGTATACCGTGCTGTACGCCGCCAGCATCCAGGGGGCCACCGCGGGCTGTGCCGATACCGCATCGGTGGTGGTGAATGTACT
>JADLAI010000234.1 GCA_020848295.1 Flavobacteriales bacterium | reverse complement strand
GGCCGCGCGGCCGATCTCCAGGGCTTCCTTCAGTTGCTGCGGAAAGGCTTCAATGAGCTGTTGCATCGTGCTTGTGATGGTACGGGGTCAAAAGTAGGTGCGTGATACGGGGAATATGGTGCCGGGGTTATTGGCCATGCAAGCGATGGCGCGGATGGCGACGACCATGGACGACCCGAAGAATCGCGATGCGCTTTCGGGTCACCTCGTACATGATCACATATGGAAACTCCTGCATGGGTGCTTGTCGAAGCGTGCCTCGTATGATCGCATGCCCGCGTGGGAAGGTGCGGATCGCCGCGAAGGAAGCCTCGATGCTTCTGATGAACCTGACGGCCGATGCAGGCGATTGAAGCGCATACCAGGCGCTTGCGCGGGAGATCTGGTCGGTCGCTTTATCCGAAAGGTGAAACGACAGCGTCATTTCAAGGACTTCAACAACCGTGCTTTCACGTCCTCCCAATTGTGCAGCTTTTCCTCCCCACGATCAATACGGGCAACTTGCCGTTGGAGGTCTTTGATATCGGCCTCGGACATGCTCAACGGAGGGGCGCCCAATGGGGCGTGTTCTACCATCTCCAAGGTGGTCTTGTCCATTTCGGCGAGAAGCATCTGCGCCAATTCCAGTTTTTTGTCCTGCAGCTTGCCCATGGTCCACCAAAGGTAAGCCCGGTATCTTCGCGACCCAATTTTCGCAATAACCCATGTCCACCCTCGTCCTTTCCGAACAGGAGGTCGTGCGGCGCGAGGCCCTCAACAAGCTGCGTGCCCTCGGTATCGAACCCTTCCCCGCCGCCCAGTACCCCGTGTCGCACACGGTGGTCAAGGTGAAGGAAGCGTTCAAGGATGCCGGACATGCGGAAGGGGAGCAGCCCGAAGCCAACGTGGTGCTCGCCGGGCGCTTGATGAGCGTACGTGTGATGGGTAAGGCCAGCTTCGCTGTGCTGCGCGATGCCACCGGCGACCAGCAGATCTACGTGAACCGTGACGAGATCGCCCCTGGCGAGGACAAGACGCTCTACAACGAGGTCTTCAAGAAGCTGCTGCACCTCGGTGATTTCATTGGGGTGAGGGGCTTCATGTTCCGCACCCAGACCGGCGAGCTCACCCTGCACGTGAAAGAGCTGACCGTGCTCGCGAAGAGCCTGCGCCCATTGCCCGTGGTGAAGACCGACGATCAAGGCAACGTACACGACGCCTTCACCGATCCTGAGCAGCGCTACCGTATGCGCTACGTGGACCTGATCGTGAACCCGCACGTGAAGGAGACCTTCCTCAAGCGCACGCGCATCTTCAACGCGATGCGCGAGTCGTTCCAGCACGCTGGCTACATCGAAGTGGATACACCGGCCATGCAGCCGATCCCCGGTGGCGCGGCGGCCCGCCCGTTCAGCACGCACCACAACGCGCTGGATACGCAGTTCTATCTGCGGATCTCCAACGAGCTGTACCTGAAGCGCCTCATCGTGGCCGGCTTCGACGGTGTGTTCGAGTTCAGCCGCAACTTCCGCAACGAGGGCATGGACCGCACGCACAATCCGGAGTTCACCATTATGGAACTCTACGTGGCGTACAAGGATTACCGCTGGATGATGGACTTCATCGAGGGTGTGTTCCGCAAGGTGGCCACCGTTGCGAATGGTACGGCCGTCGCGCAGTTCCAGGGCAAAGCCATCGACTTCGGCCAGCCCTTCAAGCGCATCACCATGTGCGGCGCCATCCAGGAGAAGACCGGCGTGGATGTGCTTAACGCGGATGAACGCACCATCGGTGAACTCTGTAAGAAGCACGGCATCGAGATCACTGCGGCAATGGGCAAGGGCAAGTTGATCGACGAGCTGTTCAGCGAACTGGTTCAACCGGAACTGATCCAACCGACGTTCGTGATGGACTTCCCGCTGGAGATGAGCCCGCTCTGCAAGAAGCATCGCGACGATGCCCGACTCACCGAACGCTTCGAACTCTACGTGGCGGGCTTCGAGGTGGGTAATGCGTACAGTGAACTGAATGATCCGATCGATCAGCGCGAGCGTTTCGAGGACCAGGTGAAGCTGATGGAACGAGGTGACGACGAAGCCATGTTCATCGATCAGGATTTCCTGCGCGCCTTGGAGTATGGCATGCCACCCACGTCGGGTATCGGCATCGGCATGGATCGGTTGGTGATGCTGCTCACGGACAATCCCGCGATCCAGGAGGTGCTGCTGTTCCCGCAGATGCGGCCGGAGAAGTTCGAGTAAGAGGCAGAACGTCACCGGGTCGCACTGACCTATGGAATTGCACCTGTAGCGTCGACCCAACGGGTGGACCTACATGAAGGATCGCGATACGGTCATGACCACCATCGAACACCCGCTATTGGTCCTCACCCCACGTCCATGGAAATGGCTGGGCGTGCTGGCGATCGGGCTAATACTCGCCTTCGGCGGATGGCTGATGATCACCGACCCTGACAATGATACCCGCCAATGGATGGGTTGGTCCTGTCTGGTGTTCTTCGGTCTGGTGGCCGTTGTGGCCATCATTCAGTTGATCCCCGGCTCATCACGTGTGGTGGTCACCACCAGGGGGCTCTATCAGACGGCGATGTACCGACGCCGCTTCTTCGCATGGACTGACATCGAGCGGTTCGGTGTGGCCGAGTGGACGCAGTGGCATGGGCCGTTCCGGCAGAGGCACCGCCTAGTGGGCATACGCTTCAAGGCCGGTTCCGGTGTCCGGAAGCGATGGCCCCGGGCCTCCCTGCTGTCTGAAGGGCTGGGGGGGTATCACGGTGCGCTTCCCGACAACTATGGCCACAGGCACCTGGAGCTCGCGGACCTGCTGAACGGCTACCTCGAAGCAACCCGCAAAGGCTGATCGATCCGCACCCGCCACACCATTGCCAGTACGCCGCGGTGCACGGTGTCCTTCTCGTACACCATGCCATTGCGCCTGGCCACCGCCTGGCTTGCAGTGTTCTCCTGGTCGATGAGCGAGATCACCGAAGAGTGACATTCATGCACACGTGCGAACTCCTTGCACGCGATCGCCGCTTCCGTGACGTAGCCTTTACCCCAGGCTGATGGGACCAGGTGGTATCCGATCTCCAATTCATCCACACCAGCCACCTTCTGGGTCAGCAGCCCGATCATGCCCATGGGTTTGTTGGTAGAACATACGGTGATCACGTTCAGCCCGGAGCCATCGTTGACATAACGGTCCAGCGTGCGTTGAATGAAGGCGCGGCAATCCGCCTCACTACCCACAGTGAACCGCATGAACCGGATCGCATCGGCGGCGTTGATGTACTCCATCCACCATGAAGTGTCATCCATCGTCGTGGTTCGGAACAGCAGGCGTTCGG
>JADLAI010000233.1 GCA_020848295.1 Flavobacteriales bacterium | reverse complement strand
TTGCGGTACAGCACGATCACCGCTTCCTGGAAGGCATCACGGGCTTCCTCTTCCCGCACACCGTATTGCCGCGCGGCCCACTGCACAAAGGCGCCGCGGTGCTCGGTGTAGAGCGCGCGGTACCAGGTGTGCGATGTTCCCAGAGTGAGGTTCTGGAGGGTGGGCTCCATGGGAGGGCAAGGTAGGGAGTGGTAACCTTTTCGGGAGACGGATACTCAGTTATGGAAACACGCTCATCCGCATGGATCGAATAGCCTTGACCATAGCCTTGGCGGCGGCGACGTTGATCGTCGGCTGCAAGAAGGAGGAAGAAACACCGTTTACACCTGTGTCGAACCCGATCGTGTCGAAATGCATCGGAGTGTGGCGAGCCGATTCCAGCTACGTCCCTTCCACAGGTTCGTACAATCAGCACGCACAAGCAACCTTCGACTTTTCCAACGATGGGTCCCTCGCCGTAACCTGGCCGGATGGTTCGGCTGACACATACATCTTCTGGATCGGTGAAGAATCCAGCGCGGTTACCTCAACCGAGATCGGTAGGGCGCTGATATGGTTCAAAGAGCCATCTGACGGGCCAGACGAAAGTGATGGGATCCTCATGGTCTTCCAGGGCCCGGAGGAGTGCTTCCTATTGCTCTCCGACGACATCGGTGAGACCAGTCCATGGAACACGCTGGCCATTGTTCAAGAGGACCTTGTGACAATGGGGGATCCGGTATTCGACTTCTGGGCCAAATGCTACCGCCAATAACCAAAACCCGATGATACACCTTTCCATCACCTCCTTCGCAACGCTCCTCAGCAGCGTGCTCCTTGCCCAACCACCCTCCTACATCCCCACCACCGGCCTTGTGGCCTGGTTTCCCTTCAATGGGAACGCATTGGACGAAAGCGGGAGCGGTCACGACCTTACAGTGAACGGGGCCACCCTCACCACGGATCGGAACGGGCAAGGCAATGCGGCATACTACTTCGATGGTGGCGGTGCCCACATGAACGGCGGAAGCCATACGGATTTCGAGATCACCGGTGATCGCACGATCTCCGCATGGGTGAATGTCGGCACCACCCTCAATAACGACCAGGGCATCGTGGGATACATCGGCAGCTCCGGAGCATTGGCGGGCCATGCGGGGTACTACCTCAAGCGGCGCTTCGTGGATCCGGACATGATCGGGGCGTATGAGGACAGCGCCCAGTTCGGATCCGGCAACTACGGAGCAGCGTGGAGCGACGCTCCTTGTGCTCCCGGCCAATGGCACCATCTGGTCCATTTGCGCAGTGGTGGCATCACCTACCTATGGGTGGATGGCGTGCAACAGACCAACACCTATCAGTTGATCCCCTACTTCCTGAATTCCGAATTACTCGTGGGGTGGAGCGGATCGGCAGGACAATATTTCCATGGCGATATCGACGACATCGGTATCTGGGACCGTGCGCTCACACCCTCCGAGATCCAAGACGTGTTCAATGCGGGCGGCCCCAACGATTGCCTCATGGCCGCCTATTCATTCGATGGAAATGCCAATGACACCACCGGCAATGGGCACGATGGTGTGGTGCTGGGAGGCGCCATCCCTGCCCCGGACCGTTTCGGAAATGCCAATAGCGCCTACCAATTCGATGGGGTCGACGACTGGGTCAGGCTGGGTGGCACGTTCAATGGCAATACGGGCACGGTGAGCGCGTGGATCAACATGACCGATATGACCACATTGAACCCGGTGTTCTCCGGGCGCGACACGACCATGAACGGCATCGCCGTGGAAATGACCGTTGATCCGAACTCGGGACCGGACGCCAGCAGGCTTTCCTATGGACTGGATCAGCGCGACTGCGTTGGTGGTGGGTGCAATGTCTTCTTCGAGATCGGCGACCCCCAACTGACCCCGAACGCATGGCACCATGTGGTCATGACATCCGATGGTTCGGAGGTGATCCTATATCTGGATTGCGTGCCGATCACTACTTACTTCGGAAGCTGTGGCGATGGGGGAGGCCTATGGTTCGATGACCTCTGCCAGGATGTGGTATTCATGCTAGGTCGGCATAAACGACCGTTGTCCGAGCACTTTTTCACTGGCCTGATCGATGATGTTCGCATCTACAACTGCGCTCTGGACTCTGCGGAGATCGCCGGCATGTGCGACTTTACCGCTGGCACCATCGCACAGCACATCGAAGCCAGTTTGGTACCGTATCCGAACCCTTGCCACGATGTGCTGCAAGTGAATGCCACCGGGCACTACGAAGTGCGCGACATGGCTGGGCGCTTGATGATCACGGGGAATTTGAACGGTTCTTCACCCACTATCCCGACCAGCGACCTCCCGGTCGGCATCTATTCGTTGCGCATCAACGGGGATCAGGGACCGGTCGCTGTGCGCTTCATGAAGTTCTGAGCACCCGATCACAACGTCCTGATCCTTGCCATCAACGCCTCCTTGCGCACGGAGCGCGCACGCACCGACAGCCTTCGCCAAGCCTCAAGCCTGGCCTACGGGAAACTGCTGCGCGAGCGCGACTCCCTGTTCGTGCAGCACAGGACGGTGGACCATAAGCTCAAGCGCTTGGGCAACGGCCAACTGGGGTACACCTGTGTGATGCCCTTCTCCATGCGCAGCCTTTCGGACACGTTCGTGCTGGAGGTTGCCGGACCTGATCTGTTGAGCGCGGTGTTCACCTTTCGCATCGTCGACTGGCGCGGACAAGAGATCCACCGTGCTCCAGTTGAACTACTTCGCACCGAGGAGGTCATGGAAGACGAACGGTTGCAGCGTTGCGCCATTGAGGCACGCATC
This sequence comes from Flavobacteriales bacterium, assembly GCA_020848295.1. Taxonomy (GTDB): domain Bacteria; phylum Bacteroidota; class Bacteroidia; order Flavobacteriales_F; family PHOS-HE28; genus PHOS-HE28. The sequence continues at coordinate 2,572 of JADLAI010000233.1, read as the reverse complement.
CAGGCCTTTTTCCAAAGCAACCGCTTCGCCTACCCTCCCATAGGCCCGGAGCGCGACCGCCAGCATGCGCGCGGACTGGACCGCGGGGATCGCTACGCCATCAGCCCGGATGAATGGAACGCCTTGCGCTTCGATGCGCACACGTGCGCGTTCACCTTTCCGGTGGATGAGGCGAGCAGCCACACCATTGCGTACAGCGCCAAGATGAAACGAGTGGTGCGTTTGGACGCGGGCCCTACGGCCAGGTGAGCTGCGATGCTCCATGTGTGATCGCTCCTCTCGTCCGCTCGGCCCCACCCTCTGGTGGCTCGCACTCCTCATTTCCCTCATCGCCCTGTTGGGGATCGGCACCTACGTAACGCAGTGATCGCTGCTTGAGGACCGGGTCGGAGCTCTGCGCCACCCCCAGGTCGCGATGCCTGAATTGTAGGATGTGCTGGGTGATGTGGTCCGTACTGCAATAACCCCGATCCAAACACGCCCATCCGGTGTGTTGTGGAAGATCGGATCCGCTGGTTGCTCTTGGAGTTCTGGAACGGGCCAGCCAATTAAAAGTATTACCGTGCTTTTATTCGGCGGATCGTCCTACCTTTGTGCCCTGACCGGACCAAGAACGCACACCATGGAAACCGCAACCGAACCGATCCTTGACGTCACCAAGCTGGCACCAGCGGTGAAACACTCCACCATTTTCGCCCACGTGGACGCCCTGCAGGATGGCGACAGCTTCATCATCCACAACGACCACGATCCCAAGCCGCTCTACTTCCAACTGCACAACCTCTACGGCGACTCCTACACCTGGGAATACCTGGAGCAAGGGCCCACGTGGTGGAAGGTGCGCATCGGCAAGGAAGCAGCCGTGCAACCCGGTGGGGACAGCAACGTGCTGGATGTGACCAAGCTGGCGCCCGCCGTGAAGCACAGCACCATCTTCGGCCTCATCGCCAAACTCAGCGAAGGGCAAAGCCTGATCATCCACAACGATCACGACCCGGCACCGCTGCGCCACCAGTTGGGCCACACCCATCCCGGCACCATCGCATGGGAATACCTGGAAAAGGGTCCGCAATGGTGGAAGGTGCGGATCGCCAAGATCGCCCCGCGCAACGCGGAGGCCGGGTTGAACATCCTCGATGTGACCAAGCTGGCCCCTGCGGTGAAGCACAGCACGATCTTCGAGCGCCTCGACAAGCTGCAGGGAGGTGAAAGCCTGATCATCCACAACGACCACGACCCAGCGCCGCTGCGCTACCATCTGGAAGCCGAGCACGGCGGTGCCTACGGCTGGGAATACCTGGAGGAAGGACCCGCCTGGTGGAAGGTGCGGATCACCCGCCGCATTGACGATATAACGCAACATGGGGAGAATATCCTGGACGTCACCAAGCTGGCGCCGCGCGAGAAGCACCCCACCATCTTCAATCGCTACCATGCGCTGAAGAAGGGCGAAAGCCTCGTCATCCACAACGACCACGACCCCAAACCGCTCTACTACCAGATGCAGGGCGAGATGGGCGACGTGTTCACCTGGGAATACCTGGAACAAGGCCCGGCATGGTGGCGTGTGAAGATCACCAAGCGACCCGACGGCACCGGGGCGGAGACCCTGGCGGAGATCGTCACCAAGGACTTCCACAAGGCCGAGGTGCTCAAGAAGTACGGGCTCGACTTCTGCTGCAACGGCCACCTCACCATGCGCGAGGCCTGCGCGGCCAAAGGCCTGGACGTGGTGCGGATCGAGCAGGAACTGCGCGAGGCGGACAAGGTGCTTACCGCCCCGGCCCTCCCGTACAACGACTGGAACATCGACTTCCTCGCGGACTTCATCGTGAACACGCACCACGCCTTCCTGCGCAAGAATCTTCCGGAGATCGGGAAGTATTCCGCCAAGGTGGCACAGGTCCATGGAACCGTGCATCCTGAACTGCACGAGGTGAACAAGCTGGTGGAAGAGGTGATCGCGGAATTCACCGCCCACATGCCCGAGGAGGAGAACAACATGTTCCCGTACATCAAGCGGATGGTGACGGCCCGGAATGCCGGCGAGCCGCGGCCAGCCAGCACCATGGGCGGCTTCCGGGATCACTTGGAGTCCTTGGTGAACGAGCATGTTTCCGTGGGCGGCAAACTCGACCGGATCAACGAGCTGACCGATGGCTACACGCTGCCGGGCGACGCTTGTGCCAGTTACACCCTGCTCTTCCGCCTGTTGCACGAGTTGGAGGACGACACGCATGTGCACATCCACCTCGAGAACAACATCCTCTTCCCCAAGACGGCGGAGCTGGAGCGTTCGTTCAATTGAGCGGGCAAGGGGGCGAAGGGGCGAGGGTCCACCCAGCACGCTCTCTCACCCTCGCACCTTCGCACCCTCTTACCCTCGCACCCTCCCATCCGCGCCCACTCGTACCCGGGATCTGACCCATGACCATCACCTCCGACACGAAGATCGCAGCCCTCCTGCGCGAAAGCCCGGACGCGCTGGAGGCCATCATCAGCCTGTCGCCGAAGTACAACAAGCTGCGCAATCCGTTGCTGCGGAAGCTGATGGCCTCGCGCGCCACCATCG
>JADLAI010000232.1 GCA_020848295.1 Flavobacteriales bacterium | reverse complement strand
TCGACGAAGCCCGCTTGGGCCGGTCACAGGGTGGCATCCCCATCGGATCCGTGCTGGTGCGCGAGGGAAAGATCATCGCCAAGGGCCACAACAAGCGCGTGCAGGAGAAGAACCCCATCCTGCATGGTGAGATGGATTGCCTCAACAATGCAGGGCGCATCGGCAGTTACAAAGACACGGTGATCTACTCCACCCTGATGCCGTGCTACATGTGCGCCGGCACCATCGTGCAGTTCAAGATCAAGAAGGTGATCGTGGGCGAGAGCCGCACGTTTCCCGGAGCGAGGGCCTTCATGGAGAGCCACGGCGTGGAGGTGATCGACCTGGACCTGCCGGAGTGCGTACGGATGATGGAGGAATTCATCGCTGCGGAGCCAGAGCTGTGGAACGAGGACATAGGGGAATAGAACGCTAACGGTGATGATCGCGTTGAACAACGGCGATCAGGAGGCTTTTTGTTGGCCTGATCCACGAGCATCGTGATCACTTGCGTCATCAGCGTACCATTCAGGCTCCTCAACAGAAAGCGGCCACCCCTTTCGGAGCAGCCGCAGTTCAGTTGGAGGGCAAAGGTTACTTGGCTACCACCACCCGGAAGTCGGACCGTTGCCCGTTCTCAAAGTCAATATGGAACTGGTAGGTTCCTGCGCTCATGCCAGCAAGATCAACGGTTAGGATACCATCCCCGCCAACCGCGACTTTCTGCTCGCCAACGAGCTGGCCATCCAAGCTGAAGATGCGCAGTGCCGCACCGCCATTGAAGCCCTTCATGGGGATTCGAATGTGATCCCGCGTCGGGTTGGGGTACGGTGTCAGTTCGACCTTGTCATTCTCGTTGATCCCGATGCTTGAGGTCACTACGGTCTCGATGGATATGGCGGGGCCACCACCTACGCCATTAAAACCATTGAACCATGTTGGTCCAACCTTCAGCACACTCGTCGGCTCGATCGAGTATTCCGCGTTGGCCGCGTAATCCACAGCCTCATTCCATCCTTGACGGATGATGGAATCCTGGGTCTCTACGCAGAACAGGTAGCGCTGGCTGTTGTCCAGTGCGATGGGTGAGGAGAAGGGGATCAGCACAGCCTGACTTTGGAGATCCTCGGTATAGGTGTACGAACCGTTGTCCAAGGTGGTGAGGCCTCCATCGGTCGGGATCGTGTACGCATCGGTGATCTGGTCGGTCCAGAGGTAAGCGTATGTGGTGATCAACCTGTCAGTGAGCGCACTGTCGTTCGGTTCCACCAGATCAGCCGGCGTACGGGCCGAGAACCGCATACCCGTGACCGATAAACGCCCACCATTCGGGTTCTGGAATGCGATACAGGTACGGAATGGTCCCGTGAAACCGCTGGGGACAAGATGCATTTCGGCGTTGGGTAAGCTCGTTGCCGGATCCACGGGGACATAGCTCAACACCTCGCCGAAATACATGGGGCAGGAATAGTTGTTGTCCTCGGCAAATTCATCCGCGACATCGCTCTCCGCAGTATAGGTGAGTTGGTAGGACCCGTCCCAGGTATTCTGGTTCAGGTCCGGAAGGGAGATGAACACACTGTCACCGGGATTCAGCGTGGCTACTTCGGAAACCTCGTTGTAGATCTCCGTGGACCCCTGGGTCACTACTGCGCGAAGCCGAACGGGTCCTTGGGTAGCGCTGCCGAAGTTGTGTACGAAGCCTCCCAGGGTGACCATGTATTCGCCGGTGTTGGCAGCAAGGGCCCGCGGCAGCGCGGCGGCACTCGGCACCAGGAAATCGAACCCATCCACGCTGAGGTTATTAGGGAACGCGCCATAATTGTTCCCGATGAATGCGGTAACGGGCTCTACGTCCATGACCGCTCGGATCTCGGCGCCATTCGTCTGCGAGATCATCGCCACCGGAATGGTCACGTCCATGCCATAGGTGCCTCCTTGCATGATGATCGCCATGTTATCGCTGTTGTTGATCAGCAGGACGGCCAGCGCTCCGGCGTCCTGAGCGTTCAACGCCTTCAGAGCGAAATTGCAGGTACCGCGGTAGATCACGGCGATCTTCCCCGCCAGTTCCTCACCGTTCACCAGGGCTTCGCAGCCGAGTGAATCCGCAGCCGTGCCATCAACGCCCAACGCCAGTTCGCCTTGTACGGCGTTGGCGGGTACCGTTAGATCGGCAACAGCCCAATCATTGTCCGCAGTCGCATACACATGGGAATATGAGCCTGCGATGGATCCGGGGCTTAGGACCTGTACCACCACATTCCCTTGTCCGCTGGCAAGTCCTGCTGTTATCGTCGCAAAGAGTGCGAGTAGGGGTTTCTTCATCATGATCTTGGCACCGGCCGGTTTTGTTTTCGTTTGAGCAGAGCCGGTTGCACAAGGATAACCTGAATTGCAGGATGATCTTGTGACGTTTCGCACCGGATCGTGGGAATGCTGGTGGACATGACCGTGCGGGGGGCACATAATCCCCTGATGATCAATGATGTATTATCCGCTGATGGCGTGACTGGCCGCCAGTGTGAGTTTGTATGCGGCAGCTCATAGGAATGACCTTGCCCTTCGTGGTCCTTCAAGCTCCATCCTGCCTGGATCTGGTTGTACACATGTTCACCTGGGTGAACTGGAAGTTACCTCATACATCCGGGCTTTGTACGAACACCAGCCGCTCAGGTGCCCGCATCCTCATCAAGAACC
>JADLAI010000231.1 GCA_020848295.1 Flavobacteriales bacterium | reverse complement strand
CTTCGATCTCCGGTATTTGGGTGAGGACCGCTTCATTTACACGCATGATGTGATCAACCTGCATTTCCAACGCGCCGACAGCAAGGTGACCGGAGCCCTGTTCCAAGCACGCGACCATGAAGAAATGCTGACCCGGACCGACAAGCCCCTGCCCGTGCGCAAGGCGATCGCACTGCAGCACGCCGATCTGCAACCCTACGTGGGCGAATATGAACTGGCCCCCGGCTTCACACTGACATTCCGTACTGAGGGCGACCGCTTCTTCGTACGCGCCACCGGCCAGCAGGAGTTCGAGGTGTTCGGCTCCGCGCCGCATGAGTTCTTCCTCACCGTGGTGGATGCCAGCATGACCTTCCACCCCGAGGCCGATGGCACCGTGAACAGGCTCACCTTCCGGCAGGGCGGTGAGATGGAGGGAAAGCGGGTGAAGTAAAACACCCCGTACTTCGGCCGCAGTGGGATCATTCTGTAGCAGCAAGCCAACGAGAAGTTCAAGACCAGCCGCGAGAAGGGCGAACGCGAAGCGTTGCTGGAGGAACAGGGCCGCGCGCATTTCCTCACCCAGCGCTTCGACCGGCATGGCAGGACCTGCGAGGCAGTGCGCCTGCACATGGCCACGCTTTTGCTGGGTGGCCCACATGGGCTTCAACGATCCGGTGCGCTACAGCTACGAAGAGGCCTAAGGGCTGATGCGCTTGCCGGGCCTGCCCAACCCCGATGCCGTGGTGTTCTTCTGCCGCAAGTGCTTCACGTCATCGCCCGCAACTGCGATGACCACACGAAGAACACTTCCTTCCTGATGGACCCGCAGGGCGAGTGGCACCTCAGCCCTGCCTACGACATCACCTTCGCCTACAACCCCGCGAACATCTGGCTGAAGCAGCACCAGATGAGCGTGCGCGGCAAGCGCTCGGACATCACCCGCGACGACCTGCTGGCCGTGGCCAAGGAGATGAACATCAAGAAGGCCGATGCGATCATCGATGAAGTGGTGGCCGGGGTGAAGAAGTGGAAGACCTTCGCGAAGAAGGCGGAGATGGACGTGAAGCAGACCGAGGTGATCAAGGGGATGCTGCGCACGCGGATCTGAAAGCGAAGAGCACAACTACCTTGCGGCATGGAGCGGCCCGCACACCTTCCGCCACCGGACTTTTTCATGCGCCCGCAGCCTACGGTGGACCGCCCGCTGGTGGTCCTGCTGAGCGCTTGCCTGGGCGGAGTGGGCTGCGGTGTTGATGGTGGCACCAATGGTGATCACGCATCGCTCCGTAGCTGGTTGGCCCGCCCCGAGGTGCGCTTGGTGATGTTCTGCCCCGAGGACTTTTCCTTCGGAACGCCGCGCATGACGCCCGACAACCATGGCGGCAACGGCTTCGATGTGCTGGACGGCAAGGCACGGTCCGTGGCCGAGGACGGCACCGACTGGACCACCGGCATGGTGAAGGCCGCCCTCGCCATGCGAGACCTGGCCTTGCGTGAACAGGTGGACCTGGCGATACTGATGGACATCAGCGGAGCGTGCGGCAGCACGGTGACCTACCTGGGCTCACGCTTCGCGAAGGACAAGCTGTACCAACAAGGCCCGGGCGTGGCGGCCGCAGCGTTGATCCGTGCGGGCATCCCGGTGATCTCCCAGCGCGATGACCGTTCGTTGCGCATGCTCCGCGACCTGTTGGACGGTACGCACACATTGACCGATGAGCGCGATCACTGGGAAAAGGAGTGGTATCAAACGTACTTCGCGTAGCGGCCATGAGCAAGCACAAGCTCGACCTCCACGACCACTTCAACAAGGGCGACCAGATCGACCGGGCGCTGTGCGAGGCGATGGACCACTGCATCGATCGCCGCATCGATATGCTGGAGATCATCCCCGGAAAGGGCAGCGGGCAGTTGAAGAAGAAGGTGCTGCGCTTCCTGCAACTACCAGAGGTGAAGAAGACCTACCAGCGCATCGACAAGGTCCGCGACAACTTCGGCAGGTTGTTCGTGCGGTTCAAGCACTGAGCCTCAGGGCCGCACGGCGAACCAGAGATGATGCTTAGTGCCTTTGTCCCGATTCGCGTGTACCTTCCGTTCCTCCACACGGAAGCCGACCAGCGCTAATCGACGTGTGAATGGATCGTGTGCATGCGTGGACCATACCGCCAGTACTCCACCGGGTTTCAAGGCGTTGTACGCGGACTGTAGACCACGATGCGAATACAAACGGTTGTTCCGCGCATGTGTAAGACCTTCGGGACCGTTGTCGGTATCGAGCAGGATGGCGTCGTAGGTAGCGCTTCCGTAACGGACCAGGTCCAGCACATCCCCCACATGCACGATGGTGCGCGGATCATTCACCGGATAACCGGCGAAGGCACCCATGGGGCCTTTGTTCCAGTCCACCACCTGCGGCACCAGTTCGGCCACGATCACTTTGCCCTTCATCCCCACGATCTTCAGCACGGCAGCCAGTGTGAAACCCATACCAAGCCCACCGATCACCACACTAGCCTCCGATGCGTTCCTCACCTTCCGTAGCGCCAGTTCAGCGAGTGCATCTTCCGAACCGTGGTGCGCGGTGGTCATCAACTCACCGGTCATCCCGGCCACTTCGATCGTGTAATCATCACTGCGCTGGTAGAACAGGAGTTCACCCCCATTGTCCGGGATCAGTGCTCGATCGAGCAGCCTATTGATACGCATCTTCATCGGAAGCAGCCGGTCTTCGTACACCGATGGGTGCAAGTTGGCAATAGATCCCTGATCATCCGGACCGGCTGCACGATCTTCGCACACTTGATCCACGACCCATGACCATTGACCACCGCCACACCGACAATACAGGAGCCTTCTTGGCCATGGAAAGTGACCAACTGATCGGAGAGATGGTGTATTCGGTCACAGGCCCGGCAAGGATCATCATCGAGCATACCGAAGGATTCCCCGGCTCGGAGGGGAAGGGCGTGGGCATGAAACTGCTCGACGCGGCGATCGCCTATGCCCGGAAGAACAAGCTTCGCGTTTCACCCCTGTGCCCGTTCGCCCTGAAGATGATGGATCGACGCAAAGAGGAGTACGCGGACGTGCGCGCGTGATCCATGGCCAAATTGAAACTCGACCTGCACGACATCCACAACAAGGGTCGGGACATCGATCGTGCCTTGAACGAGATCATGGCGGAAGCCGTGGACAAGCGGATCCCCATCGTGGAGATCATTCCGGGCAAGGGCAGCGGACAGCTGAAGAAGAAGGTCATCCGCTTCCTTCAGCAGCCCCACGTCAAGCGGATGTATCACCGGATCGACAAGGACAGTGATAACTTCGGGCGGTTGTTCGTGCGGTTCAGGCATTAAGAACGCGATACACCTCACCGAACAGAGGCTCCATGAACCATCGCCTCACGCTACTGCTCCTACCACTCTTCTGGGGCGTACCTGGAATTGGACAGGTGGTCGTGAACGAGGCGTGCAGCAAGAACCTGGGCAACGCATCGGACACACAAGGTGCGACCACGGATTGGATCGAGTTGCACAATGCAGGGTCATCCGCCGTGGATCTCAGCGGATACCACTTGAGCGATGATCAAGCCCGACCATGGAAATGGCCCCTACCCG
>JADLAI010000230.1 GCA_020848295.1 Flavobacteriales bacterium | reverse complement strand
CCGGATGACGATCAAGGAGGATCACCAGCAGCACACCGCCGCGTTCAGGACTCGAGTGGTGCTCGAGGCGCGCTGAATTCGTAGGGCTGAGCGCTTCGTGGTGCATCGGACAAGCCCCGATCAAGTTCATGGGTCCTGCGGGGACGAGGCGGTCCCCTTCTGTCGGTCCTGGGTCCTCACCCTTCTCACGTTCCACGGTGGATCCCCAGCGATCCTTACTACCTTTGTCCCGTCGTGCAACGGGGTGCCCCTCAAAAGGCTGAGATCATACCCGACGAACCTGGGCAGGTAATGCTGCCAAGGGATCCGGCCCACCTCACGTGGGGTTCCTCCGTGCAACGACGACCACATCGGAGGAACGACCATGAGACACATCCTTTCCCTTATCGCGATGTTCGCGATCGTACTGATAGCGCGTGCCCAGTCCCGCTTGGAGGGTACCATCACAGGACATGCACAGGTCCTGCTGGAGGGAGTGAACCTCATAGCGGGAGAGGACCATCGTTTCGGTGCCACCACCGACCGCCAAGGTCATTTCAGCATCCAGGGTCTGCGGTCCGGCCCCGTGCGTGTGCGGCTCTCCTACCTCGGCTACCTGCCCATCGATACGGTCCTGTTACTGAACGCGGGCAGCAACACGTTCAACACCGCGCTTGTTCCAGGGGCCATTCTTCTGGGCGAGGCGGAAGTGAGCGCCTTACGTGCCGGCGATCGTGCGCCATTCGCGAGGTCCATGGTCACGCGCGAAGAGATCCAGCGAATGAACACCGGTGTGGACCTCCCATACCTGCTGGACCTTCAGCCGGGTGTGGTGGTGACCAGCGACGGCGGCACCGGCATCGGCTACACCGCCATGCGCATCCGCGGCAGCGATGCCACGCGCACCAACATCACCTTGAACGGTGTGCCCTTCAACGATGCGGAGAGCCAGGGTGCCTTCCTGGTGAACCTGCCCGACCTGGCCTCCAGCGCCGAGGACATCGAGATCCAGCGCGGTGTGGGCACCAGTACCAATGGCCCGGCGGCCTTCGGCGCCAGCATCAACCTGCGCACCACGGCCGTACAGCGTGATCCCTGGGGGCTCCTGAGCGTGAGCGGCGGATCGTACAACACACAACGTTACTCGGTAAGTGCGGGCACTGGCCTTCTCGGCGCGACCGATGCCTCGAAGTTCAGCCTGGACATGCGCCTCTCCTCGATCACCACCGACGGTTACGTTGACCGCGCCAGTGCGGACCTCAAGAGTTATTTCCTGCAAGGTGCATGGGAGAGCGCAACACACCGCAGCTCCCTGCGCTTCATCACCTTCCGGGGTAAGGAGTTGACCTACCAAGCATGGGCCGGTGTGGATCCCACGATCCTCGATACCAACCGCACCTTCAACCCGTACAGCTATGCCAACGAGGTGGACAACTACGATCAGACGCACTACCAGCTCTTGTTCGATCAACGCATCGGTGAGAAGGTCGGCTTGAACATCACCCTGTTCCGCGTGTTGGGGCAGGGCTACTACGAACAGTTCCGCGAGGCCGACCGCCTGTCCACCTACGGCATCGCACCGGCGGTGATCAACGGTGACACCATCACGCGCACGGACATCATCCGCCGCCGCTGGCTGGACAATACGCTCACCGGAGCGAACATCAGCGCCGACATCAAGCTTGGTGCGCACCGCCTCGTGCTCGGCGGCAACTTCAGCGATTACGGGGGCGATCACTTCGGCGAGGTGATATGGGCGCGCTACGCCGGTGATCTCGACATCCGCGATCGCTACTACGACAACGATGCGCGCAAGACCGATGCGAACGCCTTCGCCAAACTGAACTACGCCGTGAGCGAGAAGCTGGACGTGTACGGCGATGCCCAGGTGCGCCGCGTGGACTACTCCTTCCTCGGCTTCAACAATGATCTGGAGAACATCACGCAACAGGTGGGCTACACCTTCTTCAACCCGAAGGCCGGTGTGCTGTGGCGTGTGCATGAAGGCGGCCGCGCGTACGCCTCGTTCGCCGTGGCCAACCGCGAGCCCAACCGCAACGACCTGGAGGAGACCACGCCGCAGAGCCGCCCCACCAGCGAGCGGTTATTGGACTACGAGCTGGGCTACGAACGGCGCAGCGGCCGCTTCAGTGCCGGGTTGAACGCGTACTACATGGACTACACCGATCAGCTGGTGCTCACCGGCGAACTGAACGATGTGGGTGCAGCGCTGCGCACCAACGTGGCCGAAAGCTACCGGGCCGGGCTGGAGTTGATGTGGGCCTGGCAGCCGCTGCAACGCCTCACCTGGCGCGCCAACGCCGCCTTCAGCACGAACAAGGTGCGCGACTTCCGCGAATACGTGGACGACTGGGATATCGGTGGGCAACGTATCATCGACCACTGGACCACTGATCTGGCCTTTTCACCGGCGGTGGTGGCCGGAAGCGAGCTGCGCTTCAGGATATGGAGCGTCCCCGACAAAGGCGATGCCGACATCACCTTCATCACCAAGTACGTGGGTCGGCAGTTCATGGACAACACCGGTAGTAGTGACCGGATGATCGATGCCTTCCTGGTCAATGACCTGCGCTTGAACGTTGACCTTCCAACGCTGAAAAGTACACGCGGTATTCAATTCAACTTCACGGTGCGCAACCTCTTCAACGAGTTGTACGAAAGCAATGGTTGGGTGTACAGCTATTTCGAGAATGACCGCCGCATGGAGATGATCGGCCTGTTCCCGCAGGCACCGTTGAACGTGCTGGGCGGGGTGAGCGTGCGGTTCTGAATGGTATTACTTGCCTCTGTGCCCGGACAGGAATACCTTGCATCGACCAACCCACATCGCCATGCGCTTGCTACTGCTACCTGTTCTGATCCTGCCCGCATGCGTTGCCGGCCAGGCCCAATTCGACGCACGGATCCTTGGATACGAGGGTTTGAACTACGCTTGCGACGGTGTGGTGCATCCCCGATTGAAGATCGCGAACAATGGGAGCGAGGTGATGAACACGTGCGTGGTCGAGACCTGGAAGAACGGCATCATCGATAACAGCTTCAACTGGGAACTGGCCGTGGGTGCCGTGCAGGCCGAGGTGCGGCAGCCCTTGTTGCCCGCTGTGGATGTGGTGGATGGCGATGTGCTGCAGTTCCACATCATCAGCGTGAACGGTCAGCCCGACGAGGTGGCCGACGGCAATGTGCTCGACCGGGAGATCGACGACAGTCCCTTGGAGGCCAGCACGTCACTGGTGCGAGTGGATGTGAGCGTGCAGGGCGAAGGTGGAGGATTCACCTGGGCGCTTCATGATGTGCAAGGAGGGGTGGTGGCCATCGAAGGACCTTTTGCACCGGGCATTGCCCAAGAACGCTGGGTGGGGTTGGACCCAGGTGCTTGTTACGAACTGCGGGTACGACCTACCACCGGGGGCGCCTTCTTCGACAGTGAGGTCACCCTGTCCAGCGGCGGTGTGCAGTTGATCACGGTGAATGACCTCGGCACGGACCTGGAGGAGCGGGAGGGGGTGATCGCCGGTACGGTCATGTCCGTTGTGGAGGAGGGGTACGATGGGGTCCTGGTGCATCCGAACCCAGCGCATGGCATGGTGTGGGTCGCGTTGCCGCAAGGAATGAGCAACACCACGGTCCGGCTGTTGGATGCGACCGGTCGTCAGGTCCTCGTGGAGAACGTCCGTGGGAGCGGCCCGGTCGGCATCGACCTGTCCGGCATCGCTCCGGGCCGCTACCTCTTGATCGGCCAGGACCTGTCGGGACCAGGGACCCATGAAGTGCTGGTGGTGGAGTGATCCCTGCCGGATCATGGGAACATGGATCCTGGGGTGCAGTACGGTGGGCCATGACCATGGCGCCCGATCCGAGCGGTGAGTCCTGAGCGTCGGATCGGTATAACGGTTGTCCATGGGCGAAAGAGGGTGAGGGTGCGAGAACTACATCCCTCTCACGTTCGCACCATTCGCCGCGATCGGGCTGGACCTTACTACGAGATGGTATAAGGTGGCATGGCGGCCTGCACGAAGTACATGTGCAGGTCGCCTTTCCCTTTGGCGCTAACGGGGCCGCGGGGGGTGAAGGTGAATGCGAGGGGGGCAGGATCGGAGGAAGGTGCTGCATCCGTCACGCCCCTCACATCCTTCACCAGCGCATAGGTCGCCTCGCTGATGTTCACCCTTCCCACCTCGCCGGAGGATTCCATCCGACTGGCGGTGTTCACGGTATCTCCCCAGATATCGTATTGGAACTTCATCACCCCCACGATGCCTGCCACCACCGGGCCGGTGTGTAGGCCGACCCGCATCTCGAAGGCGGGCCTTCCATCGTGGTCGCGTTGCGCTTTGCGCAACTTCATGAAGGTTTGCATCTCCAACGCTGCATGCACCACATCCGCCGCTGTGCATGATGCCGGGTCAGGAAGTCCGCCAGCACACATGTAGGCATCGCCGATGGTCTTGATCTTCTCGATGCCACGCGCTGCGATGATGCCATCGAAGGCTTTGAAACAAACATTCAGCTCCTCCACCAGCTCTTGAGGCGTGAGCCGTTCACTGGCCTGGGTGAATCCCTTGAAGTCGGTGAAGAGGATCGTCACCTGGTCGAAATGGCGTGCCTCGGCATGGCCCTTCTCCTTCAACTCCGCCGCTACTTCATGTGGAAGAATGTTGTGCAGGAGATCATCGCTGCGTTCCTTCTCCCTGGCGATCGCCGCGCGGGAGCGCCGCACATGGCGCAACCGCCCCCATAAGCCACCCGCCACGATAAGCACACCCACCGAGGAGAGGATGAAAAGATCGCGCCGGTCGCGTTCGGCGTCGAGTTGTTCCCGGTGGGCCAGGTCGCGGGCGAACCGTTCGCGGGCATCGGCCAGGCTGTCCGCGAGCATGCGCTCCTGGTAGGTGCGGGCCACCTCCATCCGCGCTACTTCGCGGCTGTCGTTGAGTTCAAGCAGCGAATCGTTCGCATCCTGGAAAGCCCGTTGGGCGTGGAAGGCTTTCCGAAAGTCGCCCATGCCCGCGTAGGCGTTGGTAAGGCACTGCTGGCACTCGCGCACTTGCTGGAGCAGTCCATGCTCCTGCGCGAGCCGTGCACCGTGGGCACAGGCTGTAACGGCTTTGGCGTAGTGGTGTTGTTCCAGGTGGAGGTTGCCGCGGTTCACCTGTGTACGGATCACCTGGCGCATGCTACCGATAGCGGCGAGCAGGGTCTCAGCGGAATCGAGGCTGGCGAAGGCCTCCTTCATCCGGCCGAGCTTGCCATAGGCGCGCCCCAGGTTGTTGTAGGCCATGCCTTGTTCCAACTTGCGCCCCATCCTGCGGTACAGGACCAGGCTGCGTTGGAACTCCTGCACCGCCGTATCCGGCGCGCCGAGGTCCAAGTGGGTGGCTCCGAGGTTCAACAGGGCTTGCGCACGCCCCCGGATGTTATTCAGTTCCTCGGCCAATACGGCACTGTGCTGGTAGTTCGCCAGGGCGGTGGGCAGGTCGCCCAGTTCGGTGTGGATGTTGCCGATGTTGTTGAAGGTGCCCGCGAGTCCTTCCTTGTTCCCGAGCTCGGTATCGATGCGCAGGCTGCGCTGCAACTGTTCAAGCGCCTGCGGCAGATCGCCGATGTTCTTGTACACGTTGCTCATGTTGCTGTACGTGTTGGCCTCGCGCTTGCGGTCATGCATGGAGCGTGCCGTGGCGAGGCTCTTGCGCAGGTGCTCCAGCGACAGGGCATGGTCGCTCTTCAAGCTGGCCCCCACGGCCATGGTGGTGTGGGCTTCGTATTCCCCCGATCGGCTTCCGGCCTTCAGGGCGAGGGCCAGTTGTTCTCGCGCCAGGGCGATCCCGCTGTCGGGCTGCTCGAACACGGTTTTCCAAGCGAGGATCTGAACGGCTTTCAGTCGTGCGCTGTCCGGGGCCGAGGTGTCGTGCCACACCGCCCACAAGGAGTCGTTCTGGGCCATGGTGGCCTCGGTGGCCAGCAAGCAGGCAACCACCGCGAGTGCGTGGAACGTGCGAAGCGATGCGGTCATGGGCTTGGCCCCCGCACTTAACGGGGACCGGTATGGTGTACCGCCTCGCTCATCGCGAAGATGTGCTCCGGGTCCTGCTCGAACGCCGTGCCCACCACGAGCACGTCGGCTCCGGCCTCGCATAGCGCACGGGCGGTCTTCGCATCCTTGATGCCACCACCCACGATGATCGGCAGCTCCACCTGCGCGCGCACCGCAGCGATCATCTCCGGCGAAACGGTCCGCAGGGCACCGCTTCCGGTGTCCATGTAGATCGTGCGCAGGCCGAGATAGGAGCCGGCCAGGGCGGTGGCCGCAGCGATACCCGGCTTGTCGTGGGGGATGGGCACGGTCTGGCTCACGTAGCTCACCGTGGTGGGTTTGCCCCCATCCACGAGCAGGTATCCGGTGGGGATCGCTTCCAGGCCCATCGCCCGTACCGTGGGTGCGGCCGTGACATGGTGGCCGATCAACAATTCCGGATTGCGCCCGCTGATGAGCGAGAGGAAGAGCACCGCGTCGGCATGAGCGCTGAGTTGGGCAGGGCTTCCGGGGAAGAGCACCACGGGCCGGTCGCTCGTTCCCCGCACACGTCGCACACAATGGTCGAAGGCGGCCGAGGTGAGCAAGCTGCCACCCACAAGGATCAGGTCGGCCTTGGCCATGCAGGCGTTCTGCACGGTCCGGTCCAGCCGATCGGTGTCCTGCCCGAAGTCCGGGTCGATGAGCACGGCCAGCAACTTGCGCCCTTCACGCCGGGCGTTCTCCAGAAGATGCAGCACGTGGCCCATCGTGCGAACATACGGAGGCGCTGTGGGATGGCCCGCATGGGCGGGGATCGGTCCATGCCGTGTTGATGGCCTTGTCGGAACATCATGGTGCCGTCCGCGTTCAAGCCGGTCCCTACCCTCTACGTTTGTCCGCGATGAGCGAGCGCCCCTTGAAAATCCTACAGATCGCATTCGCCTGCGAGCCGGAGCGCGGCAGCGAACCGGCCGTGGGGTGGAACTGCGCGTACGCCGCTTCGCGCGACAAGCCCGTGTGGGTGATCACCGACCCTTCGCACAAGGCCGGGATCGAGGCTTGGTTGAAGAAGCACGACGAGCGCAACATCCATGTGGCCTACCATGCCATGCCCGCTTGGACGCAGTGGATGTGGAGGATCCAGTTCACCGTGAACCTGTACTACTACCTGTGGAACATCGGTGCCACCAAGCGGGCCCGGCGCATGCACGCCACGCATCGGTTCGACCTGGTACACCACGTTACGTATGTGCGGTATTGGATGCCGAGCGCAGGAGCGGGCGTGGGTATTCCATTCGTATGGGGACCCTTGGGTGGCGGTGAATCGGCCCCGCCGGGTTTCCTGCGCGGGGTAGGGTTGAAGGGCTTGTTCGAGGAGAACCTGCGGGCATTGATGCGGTGGGTGTTCGAGCGGGATCCCTGGTTGCGGCGTACGGCCCGGGCAAGCACGGTCGCCATCGCTTGTTCCGAGGACACCGCTGCACGCATGCGCCGCCTTGGCGTGAAGGACCTGCGGGTGATGTCCAGCATCGGGATCACTCCAGGTGGCTTGGGCGAGCACGTCGCACGGCCGGCTGATGGCAAGGTCCGTTTCGTGAGCGTCGGTAGGCTCTTGCATTGGAAAGGCTTTCACTTCGGGCTGGAGGCCTTCGCGAAGGCTGCGATACCCAATGCCGAGTTCGTCATCGTGGGCAACGGCCCGGAAATGGAACGGCTACAGGTGTTGGTGGATAGGCTCGGCATCCGGGAGAAGGTCACCTTCACCGGTGAACTGCCATGGAGGGATGGCTTGAAACAGTTCCAGGCGGCCGATGTGCTCGTACATCCCAGCTTGCACGATTCGGGTGGGTTCGTGCTATTGGAAGCCATGGAGATGCACAAGCCGGTGGTCTGTCTCAAACTCGGCGGACCAGGGGTCTATGTGAACGATACCACCGGTTTCGCCATCGAGGCCCGGTCCATCCCACAGGTGATCGACGACCTGGCCGCGGCCATGCGGCAACTGGCGGTGGATCCGGCCTTGCGCAAGCGCCTGGGCGATGCGGGCCATCAACGGGCCGTGACCGAATTCACCTGGGCCAGGAAAGCGCAGGACACCGAGCACATCTACCGGGAAGTGGCGGGTCGTTCGTAGGCACGGTGGTCGTTGGCGGCACAATGGGGCATAAGCCGCTGACCTTCAATTGAAGAGGAGTTGTCCACAGCGGTTGCCAATGGTCCTGGATAGCCGTACCTTCGCGGCCGCGTTCCAAGAACGTACACCAATGAACACGACCATGCCGGAGACCAAAGAGCAGCTCAAGTACAAGGTAAAGGACATGTCCCTCGCCGCTTGGGGCCGAAAGGAGATCGAACTGGCCGAGGCCGAGATGCCCGGTCTGATGGCCCTGCGTGCACAATATGGCAAACAGAAGCCGCTGAAGGATGCACGCATCGCAGGATGCCTGCACATGACCATTCAGACGGCCGTGCTCATCGAGACCCTGAAGGAGCTCGGTGCCGAAGTGAGCTGGAGCAGCTGCAACATCTTCAGCACGCAGGACCACGCCGCCGCGGCCATCGCCGCCGCTGGCATCCCCGTGTACGCCTGGAAAGGCATGAACGAAAAGGAGTTCGACTGGTGCATCGAGCAGACCCTCTTCGCTTTTGAGGGTGGCAAGCCCTTGAACATGATCCTGGACGATGGGGGCGATCTGACCAACATGGTGTTCGACCGTTTCCCCGAACTGGTGAAGGGGATCAAGGGCCTGAGTGAGGAGACCACCACCGGCGTTCACCGCCTGCACGAGCGGGAGAAGAACGGCACCCTGGTGATGCCTGCGATCAACATCAACGACAGCGTCACCAAGAGCAAGTTCGACAACAAGTACGGCTGCAAGGAGAGCGCGGTGGACGCCATTCGCCGTGCGACCGATGTGATGATGGCCGGAAAAGTGGCCGTGGTCTGCGGTTATGGCGATGTGGGCAAGGGTACCGCTGCATCCTTGAAGGGTGCCGGCGCACGGGTCATCGTCACCGAGATCGACCCCATCTGCGCCTTGCAGGCCGCCATGGACGGTTTCGAGGTGAAACAGCTGAACACCGTGGTGGGCAAGGCCGACATCATCATCACCACCACCGGCAACTGCGACATCGTGACCGGTGCGCATTTCGAGGCCATGAAGGACAAGGCCATCGTGTGCAACATCGGCCACTTCGACAACGAGATCGACATGGCGTGGCTCAACAAGAACCACGGTAAGAGCAAGGTGGAGATCAAGCCGCAGGTGGACAAGTACACCATCAACGGCAAGGACATCATCATCCTGGCCGAAGGCCGCTTGGTGAACCTCGGTTGCGCCACGGGCCACCCCAGCTTCGTGATGAGCAACAGCTTCACGAACCAGACCCTGGCCCAGTTGGAGCTTTGGCAGAACAGTGCCAAGTACGAGAACAAGGTGTACGTGCTGCCCAAACACCTCGACGAGATGGTGGCGCGCCTGCACCTGGCCAAGATCGGCGTGGAGCTTGAAGAACTGAACGACAAGCAGGCCAAGTACATCGGCGTGGCGAAGAACGGTCCGTACAAGACCGACGCCTATCGGTACTGATCACAGCATTGCCGGAGTTGGATGGGGCCGTCTCGAAAGGGACGGCCCTTCTTTCTGTGGTCAGCCGGGTGGTGCCCGACATGTCCACTCGCTACGCGTCACTACTTCATACCATTTACGCATTCAAGGTCGGCCAAGGGATGCGCCGCGATCCTTTCGGAGGACGATACGCAGAACAGGTTGCATAGCGGGGCCTACCGAGCCTGGTCTGCGGAGAAGGCCTCCGGAAAGAGGGCAAGTGGATCGGCCGATATTGAATGCGTGGATGGTATCAATTGTAGATCCGCAGGGTTGTGCCGTTGAAGGTGGTGTTGTACCGCTGCAGGTTCAACGCCGCCGGGCCCTGCACCACACTTCCGTCCACGATACTGAAGGCCGACTGGCAACAGGCCGTGTCGCGTGCGATGATCTCGCTGTCGTCCACGAAGACCCGACAGTATTCCGCAGGTTGGTAAGGGCAATGCCGGTCCAGGACCACGAACTGGTCGGGCGAGGCGCGGTACACGATCAACCCTTGGGACCCGCCGCTCAGGTACAGCCAGCCGCCGGGGACGGCCACATCCGCGTACGCTGGATTGTTCACATTGATGCTGATGTCGATGGGGGTGAGCGGAACCCCGCCGCGCTCCTCCTTGCGGCAACCGCCCAGCAACACGAACAGGGATAGGACGGCCGGGACAATGGTCGTGTTCAAGGTCAGGCTGTTCATCCTACGGGGGGTGGAGTCAGGAACGAAGGTATTGCCTGGACCACCAACGGGATAAGGACCGGCACATTGCATTATCCTTGCACCATGCGGAAATGGTGCTCCATACTGGCCTTGGCCGTGAGCCTGATGGTCGTTCCCGGTGCGGCCAAGGCCCAGGAAGGGATCTCGCGCAAGCAGCAGGAGCGCATTCAGGCAAAAAAGGCGAAGGACGAGAAGAAGGCCAAGGCCCGCCAGGAAAGGGATGACCGTATACGGCACTTGAACATCCAGGACAAGGCCACCCGAAAACGGATCAAGCGGCACACCAAACGCGCGGATCGCCGCGGCAGCGGCCCGCATCGCGACGGGTTCTTCCGCCGCACCTTTGGTGGGTGACGGATGGTTGGTCCTTGGGACACAACGACCATTGCTCGTTCGGCGCTGGGAATGTCGGCCCACCTGCCGATACATTTCGGACATGATCGTCGCGGATGTGTTGAAGAATGGCCCACAGGGGTGGATCGGGGACCGGCATGGCCACCCTGGATCGCACCATGGGCTGATCAACGGCCGGAAGTCGGAAGAGGGAACTTTCTATATTAGCGCCCCCTCGTTGCCCTGTTACGCCGAACGTAAAACCTACCGTTGATGTTGAGAAGAATATTCTCCACAGCCGCCCTTTCCTTCCTCACCACCGTGGCTCTCGTCGCCCAGACGGGTTCCGGTAGCCTGAAGGGAACCATCAAGGACAAGAAGTCGAACGAGCCACTCCCGTTCGTGAACGTGGTGGTGGAGCGCAACGGCACCCAGGTCTCGGGTGGCGCCACCGACTTCGACGGGGGCTACTTCATCAAACCGCTGGAACCCGGAACTTACGATGTGGTGGTGAGCTACGTGGGCTACCAACCCTACAAACAAGTGGGGGTGGTGGTCTCCAACGGTAAGATCACCTTCCTGGACATCGGCCTGAACCAGGGCGTGGAACTGAAGGAGTTCGAGGTGGTGCAGTACGTGGTGCCGCTGATCGACAAGGACGGCGGTGCATCGGGCGGGACCGTGACCCGCGAACAGATCGCCAAGATGCCGGGCCGTTCAGCCACATCCATCGCCACCACGGTGGCCGGTGCCAGCGATGCCGGAACGGGTGGAGGCGTGAGCATCCGCGGTTCGCGCACGGAGAACACCTACTACTACATCGATGGGGTGAAGGTGCCTGCCGGTGCGGGTACCGGTCTTCCCAAGAGCGCGATCGAGGAGGTGCAGGTGATCACCGGTGGTGTGCCGGCCAACTTCGGTGACGTGACCGGTGGTCTGATCAACATCACCACGCGTGGTCCGAGCCGCAAATTCTTCGGGGGCTTCGATTACCTCACTTCGGGCTACAAGATCGGAAGCGACATCACCGACATCGTTGGCTTGGACAAATACGCCTTCAACCAGGTGGAAGCCAGCTTGAGCGGCCCGATCCTCTTCAAGAAGGACAGCCTGGGCAACAAGACCAAGCCGCTGATCGGCTTCTTCCTTTCGGGCCAGTACACCAACGTGGTGGATGGCTCGCCCTCTTACCTGGGCGACCTGCGGGTGCGGCCTGAAGTGCGGGAACGCCTGCTCTCCAACCCGGCCCAGTTGCGCCCCAACGGGGTCGGCGACTACATCATGGCCTATTCCAGCGAATACCTGCGCACCTCCGACGTGCAGGAGTTGAAGACCAGGCAGAACGCCGGAGAGGTCAGCTACCTGGGCTCGGGCAAGATCGATATCACCACCACACCGACGATCAACCTCACGATGGGCGGCTCCATCGACTTCAGCAATCGCCAGAGCTGGAACCGCGACAACTCCCTGCTGAACGCCGAGAACAACATCCGGATCAAGGAGAATACGTGGAGGGGCTTCGTGAAGTTCACACAGCGCTTCATCAACCGCACCGAGGAGGAGGAGAAGCGCAGTGCGATCCAGAACGCCTACTATACCCTTCAGCTCGACTATTCCCAATACAAGAGCCAGGTGGAGGATTATGTGCATGAGGATCGCTTCTGGGACTATGGCTACATCGGGAAGTTCCAGACGCTGACCGCACCCCAGTTCGAGTTCGCACCGAGCATCGACTCGCGCTACCTGACCCAGTTGGGCGCGCAGGACACCTTGGTGATCTTCACTCCGGGCGAGCAGAATCCCGACCTGGCCGCGATCAATACCTTCTACTTCAACAACATGCCGCAGGAGACCTTCCCTGCATCCCTCCAGTTCGGCATCCCCAGTGGTAGTTACCTCGGCTTCCGCCGGAACCTGGTGGAAACACAGAACCGTGGTGTGCTTTGGAACGGGCAACGTCCACGGGTGATCTACGACCTGTGGAACAGCATGGGTTTCATCGACGACCCGGATGGCGCGGAATTCCGGAAGCGCCTGAACGACCAGATCCGCTTCTCTGCCTTCGGCAGTGCCGACATCGGCGATCATGCCGTGGCCTTGGGTGTGGAGTATGAACAACTGTCGCAGCGGCGTTATGACCTGGCCCCGGTGGGTTTGTGGACCCGGGCCCGTGGCCTGGTGAACCAGCACCTGATCTGGGACTATGCCAACCCGTACCAGATCGTGGACGGTGCCTACAACAACCTTCCCGATGCCACCTTCCCGTACGCGCTTACACGTCGGATCAGCCCGGAGGGTGCCAACCAGTTCAATTTCGACCGCAACCTGCGGACCTCCTTGGGGCTTGATCCGGATGGTGGCGATCTCATCGACCTGGACGCGCTCGATCCCGAAGCCCTCTCCTTGGACCTGTTCTCGGCGGATGAGCTGGTGAATTCGGGCAACAACCTTGTTTCCTATGTGGGATATGACCACTTGGGGAACAAGCTCACCAGCAAGCCCAGCTTCGCCGAGTTCTTCACCGGTACCAACAGCCAGGGGCAATTCACCCGGTTGCAGGCACCTTTCGAGCCGATCTACATGGCCGGCTACCTCATGGACAAGTTCACCTTCGACGACATCATCTTCAACGTGGGCGTGCGTGTGGACCGTTACGATGCCAACCAACCCGTGCTGAAGGATAAGTACCTCTTCCAGGAGGCCTACACCGCCGGTTCCTCGGTGCCGCATAGCAACATTCAACAGGCGCTGGACAACCGACCTGCGAACATCGGCGACGATTACGTGGTGTATGTGGACAACACGTCGGAGCCCAATAAGATCAACGGTTATCGGCACGGCGACACCTGGTACAACCCACAAGGCGTGGAGTTGACCGACGGGAACTCGGTGTTGGAGGCGGGCGAGATCAAGCCCTACCTGGTGGATGGGGACAAGCCGCAGGAGATCGCCGGTTCGGAATTGCGGCAGAACGGGTTCAAGGACTACACCCCGGCGATCAATGTGATGCCCCGCGTGGCCTTCTCCTTCCCGATCAGCGACGAAGCCGTGTTCTTCGCCCACTACGATGTGCTCACGCAACGTCCCAACGCCGGTCAAAGCCGACTGGACCTGGTGACGATGACCTTCCTGGGCCTCACGGGCGATATCGTGAACAACCCGGACCTGAAGCCGACCAAGACCATCGACTACGAACTGGGTTTCCAGCAGGTGCTCTCCAAATCCTCGTCGCTGAAGATCGCGGCCTACTACCGCGAACTGCGCGACCAGATCCAGATCCGGAACATCGTGAACGCCTACCCGCGGACCTACCGCACGTACGACAATTTCGACTTCGGCACGGTCAAGGGCTTCACCACCACCTTCGACCTGCGCCAGACCGGCAACGTGTGGATGCGGGCCTCCTACACCCTGCAGTTCGCCGATGGTACGGGTTCCGGTCCCACCACGGGCATCAACCTGATCAACAGCGGCCAGCCCAACCTGCGCACCATCTCGCCGCTCAATTTCGACCAGCGGCACCGGTTCCAGACCACCTTCGACTTCCGCTATGGCGGCGGCAAGGACTACAACGGTCCCATGCTCTTCGGCAAGCCGATCCTGAGCCGAACCGGTGTGAACGTGGTGAGCATCCTGGGTAGTGGTACCCCGTACAGCCGGAGCAGCATCGTGTACAACGAAGGTGCGGGCACCGGAAGCCGCGCGCTGGAGGGCACCTTGAACGGATCCCGTTTGCCCTGGCAGTTCACCACGGACATGCAGATCGACCGCGACATCCCGCTCACCTTCGGTGGCAAGGAAGGGGAAAAGGCCAAGAGCGCGGACCTCAACGTGTACCTGCTGATCACCAACGTGTTCAACACCGAGAACATCACCGGCGCGTACCGCTTCACCGGTTCGCCGAACAACGATGGTTACCTGGCCTCGGCCCAGACCCAGCAGATCATCAACGGACAGACCGACCCCCAGGCGTTCCGCGACCTCTACGCGCTCAAGGTGAACAATCCGTTCAACTACGGGGCACCGCGTACCATCCGCTTGGGGGTGCGCTTCAACTTCTGATGTGACCAAGGAAAACGCAAGACCATGAAAGCCAACACGAGCACCCTACTGACCCGGATCGTTCTGCCGGGCCTCCTTGTGGCGACCACGGTATCACCGTCCTTCGGTCGGCGCCCCGATACGCCTCCTGGCGGCAACGGGGTACAAACGCCGCGACCCAAGGCCGAAGCCTGCGTACCGGCATCGGACCGTACCGAACTGGCCTACAACAACGTACGCGCCATCATCGAGAACGGTGGTAACATGTGGCAGCGGCGCGGTGGTAACGCGCTCTCCGGCTACGAGGTGCCGAAGAGCGCGGCACCGGCATCGCCCTTCAGCAACCCCAGCGCCATCTTCGCCGGTGGTCTCTGGATGGGTGGTATCTCCGCGGACAACCAGTTGAAACTGGCCGCCGTGCTCTTCCGGTCACAAGGGAATGACTTCTGGCCGGGTCCGTTGAACAACACCAACGCCTCGGTGGAGCCTGCGACCTGCCTGGCCTACGACCGCTTCTGGATCACCGAACGGGCGCAGGCAGAGACCTTCATCCAATACCGCCAATGCTTGGACGACCCGGATTGCGATGTGGAGGAACTCTTCCCCGATGGCTACTCGGTGCCCAGCTCGTTCGCGACCTGGCCGGCCGAAGGCTCTCTTGATCAGGGTCAGGACCTCTATCTGGCACCCTTCGTGGATGTGGATGGGGATGGGGTATACGACCCCTTTGGTTCGGGGGACTATCCGGACTACGGATTCGATGAAACGGTGGAGGAGTGCAAGAGCCGCCAGCGCGAGGATCCCGTGAACCTGTTCGGTGACTACAACATCTTCTGGATCTTCAATGACCGGGGCGATGTACACACCGAATCCTTCGGTGGTCAATCCATTGGACTTGAAGTGCGGGCACAAGCCTTCGCTTTCAGCTCCAACAATGAGGTCAACAACATGACCTTCTACAACTTCACGGTGATCAACCAGGGCCAGCAGACCTTGAACGAGACCTACTTCGGCCACTTCATCGACCCGGACCTGGGTTGCTCCAACGACGACTTCGTGGGTTGCGACGTACAGCGCGGTTTTGGTTTCGCATACAACTGGGACGAGAACGACGAGGACTGCAACGGAGTGCCGGGCTACGGGCTTCAACCCCCTGCGGTGGGCGTGGACTTCTTCGAGGGCCCCTACCAGGATGCCGATCAGGTGGACAATCCCGGTCCGCAGACCGGCTTGGAGTACTTGGACTGCGTCGTGGCCCAACAGCAGAAAGGTATCCCGTACAAAGGACTGGGCATCGGGTATGGAGATGGTTTCCCGGACAACGAACGTTTCGGTATGCGCGCCTTCCTGTTCTGGAACCGGGAAGGAGCCTTCGCCGTGACCGATCCGAGTCAGCAAGGCCACTTCTACAACTACCTCAAGGGGATCTGGAAGAACGGCGTGCAGATGACCTATGGTGGATCGGGCTACGACGAGAGTCCGGGCGCGATCCACACACGTTACATGTTCCCTTGGAGCAGCGATCCGGTGGGCTGGGGTACAAACTGTGTACCGCAACCCGACTGGCGCGAGGTGCAACAGCAGCCGATCGACCGTCGTTTCGTGCAGAGCGCAGGTCCCTTCACGCTGGAGCCAGGAGCCTACAACAACATCACCCTCGGTGTGGCCTGGGCACGGGCCACCACGGGCGGTGCGGTGGCCAGTGTGGCCACCTTGCGCACAGCTGATGATAAGGCCCAGGCCTTGTTCGACAACTGCTTCAAGATCCTCGATGGCCCGGATGCACCGGACCTGGAGATCACTGAACTGGACCGGGAACTGATCATCTACATGACCAATCCCGAAGGTAGCAACAACAACCTGCAGACCCCGGTGAACAAACCACCGATGAGCTACCAGGAGTTGGATCCGATCATCCCCGAAGTGGGGCCGGATGGTGAATTGTACGACCGGTACTATCGCTTCCAGGGGTACAAGCTTTACCAGTTGAAGAACGCCGAGGTGAGCGTGGCCGATCTGGACAATGTCGAACTGGCCCGTTTGGTGTACCAGGGCGATATCGAGGACGGGGTGTCCCAGATCATCAACTACCCCTTCAATGAAGTGGTGAACTCGCCGGTACCGACCGAAATGGTGAACGGGGCCAACAAGGGTGTCGCCAGCTCGGTGCGGGTGCTCGAGGACAAGTTCGCACAAGGGGATACCCGATTGGTGAACTTCAAATCGTACTACTACATCGCCATCGCGTACGGCTACAACAACTACCAGCCCTACGATCCAGGTACACGGTCGGGTCAGGCATTCCCGTACGTGGCCAGCCGGAAGGCCGCCTTCGGTTCCATCCGCCGCTACGTGGGGATCCCACACCGTCCGGATCCGGCATCGGGGGGTACCATCGCTAACGCGGGGTATGGTGATACCTTCGAGATCACACGCTTGGAAGGCCAGGGCAATGGAGGGAATGCCCTCTCCCTGAAATGGTCCGAGAACACGGCGATCGCCAACCCCTCGAACACCGGTTACCGCAAACAGGAGATCACCTACGAGCGCGGTGCAGGTCCGGTGAGCGTGAAGGTGGTGGACCCCTTGAAGGTGCCCTTGGCCGACTTCGAGTTGTGGGTGAAGGACGATACGCTTACGCCGGGCAACTTGGACGATGCGAACTGGTACATGGTGCGCCTTTCCGATGGACGTCGTGTGAACAGCGACCGCATCATCGACATGCCCTATGAGCAGATCATCCCCGAGTGGGGCATCAGTGTCACGATCAACCAGGCGAAATACAGCGGTGATTTCGCCACACCCGCCAGTGAAGGACGGATCCAGTACGCCGACCCGTCGAAAGCTTGGTACATGGGTATCCCCGATGGGGAGGCGGATGTAGTGACGAACTGGATCCGTTCCGGGGTGTACAGCAGTCCGGAATCGCCCCTCTGGGCCGATCGGAGCATCGATCCTGATGAGAAGTGGGAGGATGTGCTTGGTGGTACTTGGGCGCCTTGGTGCCTGGTGGGCCAGGCCCCCTTCCAGGGCGGTGTTCCTTCGGATAATGACGCGAACCTGCCCCATCCCTCAGTGGTGAATGCCTTGTTGCGCCGCACACCGAGCATCCAAGTGGTGATCACACCGAACAAGGACCTTTGGTCGCGTTCGCCCGTGTTCGAACAGGAGGCGAATGCCGCACAGGCACAGGGTGGAGCCATCCGGATGGCCGTGCGCCGGGCACCGAGCATCGATAAGAATGGCCGCAATTCCTCCATGGCCGGTTACAATGCCGGTGAAGGGGATCTGGTGAATACCACGGGTATGGGCTGGTTCCCCGGCTACGCGGTGGATCTGGAGACCGGCGAACGGTTGAACATCGGTTACGGGGAGAACAGCTTCTGGGGTGGCCAGATCGGGCGGGACATGGTCTGGAACCCGAACGACCAGATGTTCACCACCGGTGGTGGTGCCTTCTTCGGTGCGGGCCACTGGATCTACGTGTTCAAGAACGAGCGCCGCCTGTTGAACAATGCCAATGAGGTGCCTGGATATGACCAGGGCTTGTTCATCCGCAACCTGGGCAACGACCAGACCAGTGCGGCTTCCCGCTTGAAGATGCTCAAGTCCATCGGCTGGGTGGGTAGTGCCCTCACCATTCCGGGAACGGAGTTCCTCGGTACGGAGGTGCGCATCACCCTCGGTGTAAAGAAGCCCTACGAGCGCTACACCGACTACAACGGCGGTCCGGGCGACATCGGCATCAGCCGCAACAACGGCCTGCCCCTGTACAAGTTCTCTACGAACGGTCTGGAGACGGTGAACAACGACCAGGCCACGGCCGAGAGTGCGCTCGACCTGATCAACGTGGTACCCAATCCGTACTATGCGTTCAGCGGGTACGAGACCTCACGGATCGACAACCGGATCAAGTTCATCAACCTACCGCAACGCTGCACCATCTCCATCTATGCGGTGAATGGCACACTCGTGCGGAAGTTCCGGAAGGACAATGAACTCACCTTCCTGGATTGGGACCTGAAGAACTCCACCAACATCCCGATCTCGGGTGGCATGTACCTGTGCCACATCGACGTGCCGGATGTCGGCGAGAAGGTGTTGAAGTGGTTCGGCGCGATGAGGCCATTGGACCTGCAGAATTTCTAAGTCCCAGCACACACAATACGGATGTACACGATGCGAACGATGCAACGAAGGACCGCAGGGATGGCCGTGGCGCTTGTCCTTTCAACGGGGGTGTGGGCAGGCAATCCGGACCGGGCGGGCTCGGCGGGCGCCGCGCAATTGCTGATCAACCCCTGGGCGCGCAGCTCGGGATGGGCACTGGCGAACTCCTCCTCCATCCGGGGTGCCGAGGCCATGTTCGGCAACATCGCCGGCCTGGCGCATACGCACAGGACGGAGGTCCTGTTCTCTACCACCAACTGGTTGAGCGGATCCGGCACCACCATCAACAGTGTGGGCTTCGCGCAGAAGCTCGGCGCTGCGGGTGTGCTCGGGGTCACGGCCACCACCATGGGCTTCGGCGACCTGGAGATCACCACGGTGGATAACCCGGCGGGCGGGCTTGGTACGTTCCGGCCTTCTTTTGCCAACATCGGGTTCTCCTACGCGAAGAGCTTCTCCAACAGCATCCATGGCGGTCTGTTGATCCGCATGGTCTCCGAGAGCATCGCCAACGTGCGTGCACAGGGGATGTGTTTCGATGCGGGGATCCAGTATGTGACCGGGGAGAAGGAGAACGTGCATTTCGGGATCGCGTTGAAGAACGTGGGACCGGCCATGGCCTTCTCCGGCGACGGTCTCTCCGTTCAGGGCCTTCTGGTGGCCGGCAGCGACCAGCTCACGTTGGAGCAACGTTCCGCGCATTTCGAGATCCCCTCCCTGCTGAACATCGGTGCGGCATACGACCTCCACCTGAACGAGCGGCACCGGGTCACCTTCGCGGGTAACTTCACCTCCAACTCCTTCACCAAGGACCAGGCGATGCTGGGGATCGAGTATGCCTTCAACCGGATGATCCACCTGCGTGGCGGCTATATGTACGAGGATGGCATCACCTCCGATGAGGAGCGCACCACGGTGCTCACCGGCCCCACTGCCGGCTTGAGCGTGGACCTCCCCTTCGGCGAGGAGAAGAAGTCGGCCATCGCGTTCGACTATTCCTACCGCACCTCCAATCCCTTTGCTGGGATCCACAGCATCGGGGTGAGGATCAGTCTGTAGTCCAACGCACTATCTTTGGAAAGAGGACCTTCCGGGGTCCTCTTTCATTCTTTTCACCCCAAGCAATAGCCACGGCCATGAGCACACCGGCCTATTACACCGAAGAAGGGCTGCGCAAACTGCAGGAGGAGCTGCATCACCTGCGCACGGTCGAACGCCCCCACATCAGCCAACAGATCGCCGATGCACGGGACAAGGGCGACCTGAGCGAGAACGCCGAGTACCATGCGGCCAA
The DNA here is from genome assembly GCA_020848295.1 of Flavobacteriales bacterium. Classification (GTDB taxonomy): domain Bacteria; phylum Bacteroidota; class Bacteroidia; order Flavobacteriales_F; family PHOS-HE28; genus PHOS-HE28. The sequence continues at coordinate 9,666 of JADLAI010000230.1, read as the reverse complement.
GGAGGACCAGGGCCTCCTGGAGGCCCGCATCGCCAAGCTGGAGGAGGTGGTGGCGAACGCCCGCATCATCGACGCCTCGCAATTGGATTCGAGCAAGGCCTACATCCACTCCACGGTGCGTGTGAAACAGGTGGGCTCCGGCGCCGAGCGCACGTTCACGCTCGTGGCCGAGAGCGAGGCCGACATCAAGACCGGCAAGATCAGCGTGGGCTCGCCCATCGGCAAGGGTTTGTTGGGTCGGGCCATCGGAGAAGTGGCCGAGGTGACCACACCAGCGGGCACCACCCGTTTCGAGGTGCTCGACATCACCCGCTGACCATGGCCAGCATCTTCACCCGCATCATCGCAGGCGAGATCCCCAGCCACAAGCTGGCCGAGGATCAACGCTACTTCGCCTTCCTCGACATCAACCCCCTGTGCGAAGGACATGCGCTCGTGGTGCCCAAGCGCGAGGTGGACCACCTCTTCGACCTGGAGGGGGAGGAGCTCGCGGGCATCCTTGCCTTCGCCAAGGAAGTGGCCAGGAAGATCAAGGCCGTGGTGCCCTGCACACGCATCGGGATCAGTGTGATCGGCCTGGAGGTGCCGCATGCGCATATCCACCTGGTACCGATCAACGGCCTGGGGGATATGGACTTCACCAAGCCACGGGCGAAATTCACCCACGAAGAGTTCGCCGCACTCGCCGAGCGGATCCGCCGGGCCTGATCCGGGCAGCATTCACCGCACCCGGTCCGGGTTGTTCCGGATGAAAGCCGACCAGTCCTTTGCGCCGCCACGACCGGCCTTCACACCGGTGATCCGCCCGCTGTTCGCGAAATGATGGCAGACCGCCACGGCCACGGCATCGGTCGCATCGGTGCTGCTGGGCAGGTCCTTGATCCGAAGGATGCTGAGCAGCATGGCGGCCACCTGTTCCTTCGCCGCGTTCCCGTTCCCGGTGATGCTCTGCTTCACCCGTTTGGGCGCGTACTCCACCACGCTCAATTCCCGTTGTAATGCGGCGGCGATGGCCACACCTTGTGCCCGACCGAGCTTCAGCATGCTCTGCACGTTCTTCCCGAAGAACTGCGCTTCGATGGCCAGCTCGTCCGGGAGGTGCCGCTCGATGATCGCGATGGTGCTGCCGAAGATGGCGCGCAATTTCAGGGTGTGATCATCCTCCGGGTCGAAGCGGATCGCACCGGCTTCAATGAGGTGCAGTTCACTGCCTGCGACCGCCACCACACCGAACCCCATCACGGTGGTGCCGGGGTCAATGCCGAGGATGATGCGGTCGTAGGCTTCCGCTCCACGTACAGCGGCAGGCCTACTTTTGGCCGTTCCCCCTTTGCGGGAAGGATCGATGTCCGCACGCCGACCGTTGCTCATGGTGTTCCGTTGGGGCATCTTCCTGTTCGCCTGCGTGTTCCTGTATGTGCGGCTGGCCGGCCCCAAAGGTATCGTCGCCATGGGTGGCCCCTCGTTCCTTGGTCTGTTGCGGATGAACGTGCCGGTGTTATTGCTGGTGGGCGCATTGATGGTCCTGAACTGGTCGCTCGAGTCGGAGAAGTGGCGGTTGCTCCTGCGGGATGTGGAGCGTATCGGCCCATGGCGGGCCTTGATGGCCACCATCGCGGGCACGAGCGTGGCCCTGGTGAGCATCAACCGCACCGGTGAGTTCCTGGGGCGCGTGCTCTTCCTGGCACCGGCGAACCGGATCGCCGGCGGCTTCGCTACCGCACTTGGGAGCATTGCGCAGTTCGTGGTGACCTTGGTGGCAGGTGGCATCGGCCTTCTGTTGCTCACCTTGTCGGGCACACCGCTACCATGGGAACTGGGCTGGATGCCTTGGGTGCTATCCACGCTCACGGCATTGGTCGCATGCCTCGCCCTGGTGCTCTTCCTATATCCCGGTCTGTTGCGCCAGTTGTTATTACTGGTCCCGTTCCTGCACCGGTTCGATCAAGCCTCGAGGGTCTTGTCCGGCTATCAACGGACCCACCTGCTCACCGTGCTCCTGTTCAGTACCGTGCGCTACCTGGTCTTCGGATCCCAGTTCGTTCTGTTGTTGCTTGCCTTCGGTACGGGACTGTCCCCATGGGCTGCCGCCTTGGCTGTTCCGGTGATCTACCTCATCGCCACGCTGATCCCCTCGGTGATGCTCACTGAACTGGGGGTTCGGGGCTCGGTGGCCATCGCCATGCTCGCCCCGCTTGGAGCGGATGGCGCCGTGGTCCTGTTCGCTACAACGACCTTGTGGATGATCAATGTCGCATTGCCCGCTATCGTGGGAAGTTCGATCCTGCTCTTCGCCCACATACGCACCAAGGGGAACGAATGATCATGGCCCTTCCGATCGCATTCACATTGTTCGCCCTGGCCCTGTTCCAGGCCTTGGTGCTTTCGGCGTGGCGCGATCGTTTCCGCAAGGAAGTGCGGGCGCATCGTGAAGGATCCGACGCGGATCCGGGATCTGCGGTCACCATCGTGGTGCCGGCACGCGATGCCAGGGACACCTTAGCCCCCTTATTGCAGGACCTGCATGCCCAGGACCTGCCGAAGGAAGTGGTGGAAGTGCTGGTGGTGGATGATCACAGCAGCGACGGCACGGCGGGGATCGTACAGGCCATGATGCGCACCTGGCCCCAGCTCCGCCTACTCCAGAACGATGGGCAGGGCAAGAAGGCGGCGATCACCACCGCGGTGCGGAAGGCCTCGCACGGGATCCTTCTCCTCACCGATGCGGATGTGCGCTGCGGGAGCCAGCGCATACGGGCCATCCTGGATGCCATGGAGGGCCTGGATCTGCTGATCCTCCCTGTGCGTACGGAAGGGGCTGGTCTTTTGGGTCGCGTGCAGGAGGAGGAACAGGTCGGCCTCCTTGGGATGGCATTCGGAGAGGCCTTGTTGGGGCGTCCGGGGCTGGCCTATGGTGCGAACCTGGCGTTCCGGCGCGAGGCGTTCGATGCGGTGGGCGGATATGCCGGTGATCGGTACGCGAGCGGCGATGATGTCTTCCTGGTACAACGCATGAAGAAGGCGGGACGAAGCATCGGATCCCTGTTGGATCCACGTGCCGTGGTCACCGTCCACGCCGAACCGACGTGGGGTGGCTTTTTTAGCCAACGGGTGCGCTGGGCGGGTAAGATGCGTGGGATACGCGGTGCCACGCCTTGGATCGGCCTCTTCGCCCTGCTATGGCCATGGATCCTGATCGGAGCAACGGTGAACTACGAGTTCGCGCTGGTCGTGGAGGAGGATGGCCTCGAAACGCTGCTGCTGCTCGCTGCCGCCTGGCTCCTTTGGCTCGTGCCGGTGGTCGCATTGGTGAACGAGGTGCGGCGCTTCCTGGGGCAGCGGGCGCGTCCACTGGTCTCGCTCTGCTGCTACCTGTTCTTCATGATCTATTCGCCGGTGATCGCCGTGGTCGCACTGTTCCATCGTCCGGTTTGGAAGGGGCGGAGGATGCACCGATGAAGCCACGTGCCGACTTGGGGCCAACACGCGGTTTCATCAGGATGTCACGATCAATGCGATCGATCGAACGGATGCGGGATCAGAACGGCAGGTCGTCCTCGTCGCTCCCCGCCGCAGGCATATCGGCCATGGTGGGAGGGGGGGCGGCCTGGTAACCGCCGCGGTTGCCCTGTGGCGCTGCTGGGGCGGCACCCGCACGGTCGATCCGGTTGCCGCTCAGGCTGAGGAAATACTTCGTCACGCCATCGCGACCGGTCCACTCGCGGCCGTTCACGTAACAGACCACGGACACTTCATCGCCGGGGTTGAAACCGTCGAGCAGGCCACAGCGGTCCTGGGTGAATTCAACAGGGATGTGCTGAGGGCGCTGGCCGCTCGGTTCGGTCAGGACGAGTTCGCGCTTGCGGAACTTGTCGCTCACATCCTGGGTCTTGCCGACCACCTTGATGGTGCCGGAGATCGTTACTTGTGCCATGGTCATTGGTGCCCGCGTTCTTGCGGGCTGCTTGTTGGTTAGCGTGCGTTAAAGGCCAGTAGGGTCTTCCAGGCTTCCTCCACCCGGTCCTGCGCGAGCAGTTCGTGGGCGTGCTGGTGCAGTGCAGTGAGCAAGGCGCCGGGCCGATCCTTGTGGGCGATGAAGGTATCGCTCAATTCGGTGAGCTTGTATTCGTTCACAGCGGTCTCGTCCGGAACGGAGACCGAAATGCCGAGTTTGCCCAGGTCGCTGCCGGTGAGGATGTGGCTGTTGCGCGCCTCGGGGGGCAGGCTGTCCACCCCCACGCCGATCCGGGTGTTGGGTTGCTCGAGCTCGAAGAGCGCATCGCCATGCGCCCGTGCATAGAAGTGCCCGCCCATGCGGCCCACGAGGTCGATCCGGCGTTGGTCGATCCTGCCGTTGGCATCCAGAATATCCTCTTGTACATGGATCATCACCACCTCGCAGATCACGAGATTGCCCGCACCACCGCCGGTCCCGGTCTCGATCACCTGCTTCACCACGCACTCGAACTGTACCGGGCTCTCCTTCACCCGGAATGGCTTTACCTTCTCGGATGCGATCGGTGTGAGGCCCGATTTGACGAACTCGTTCACCCCCTCCGCGAATTCGGTACTGGCCAGCGATACCTGGTGGACCATGGAATAGGTCACCACGTTGATCACCACTTCCGGCACCGCCTTCACATTGTGGAAGCTGTGTTTGGTGGTATTGTCGCGGCCGCGGCGTGCCGGACTGAAGATCATCAGCGGCGGGTTGGCGCCGAACACGTTGAAGAAGCTGAAGGGGCTCAGGTTCGGTTGCCCGTCGGCATCGATGGTGCTCGCAAGTGCCACCGGCCTGGGGCCTACCGCGCCTACCAGGAAGCCGTGCAATTGGGGGATCGGGAGCTGGACGGGATCGAAACTGGGCATGGGAAAGGTGGCAGGCGGGAGGGATGCGAAGGTAATCGGGCACAGCGCTTGATCCGGAACGCGCTCACCGGCCATCCGCCCCGTATTCGTCGATCGGCCCGTGCCGCCACACCAGCTATCTTCGCAGCCCTTTCGTACGCACCATTGGTGTGAACGGCCCACGGACGTGGCGGAATTGGTAGACGCGCCAGACTTAGGATCTGGTACCGCATGGTGTGGGGGTTCGAGTCCCCCCGTCCGTACCAGGTGAACGGCATTGCCGGTCATCGGACATGCAGGCTGTCAGGCTTTGTCAGGCCGAAATGACCGGAACAGCCAACGGCCTGCCTGTTGTGAACGGAACAACCACTTCGACACCCGTCCCCGCCCCATGAACATCGAACGCGTAGAGACCGGCGCATTGACCGCCACCTTGAATGTGAAACTGAGCCCTTCGGATTACACACCCGGAGTGGAAAAGGCTTTGAAGGAACAGCGGAAGAATGCGGTACTACCGGGCTTCCGGCCGGGCCAGGTACCCATGCACCTGATCAAGAAACGGGTGGGGCGGGCCGTGTTGGTGAATGAGGTGGAGCGCTTGATCGATGCCAACCTGCGCGAGTACCTTCAGACCAACGCGATCCGCGTATTGGGCCAGCCGTTGCCGCTGGTAGAGAGCGCCAGCCAGAACAACTGGGAGGAACCCGGTGAGCTGACCTTCGCTTACGAATTGGGCCTGGCACCATCCATCGAGTTCGACCTGAGCGAGAAGCTCGGGGTCACCTACCCGGTGGTGGAGGTGAACGAGGAGCTCGTGGAGCGCGAGGTGGCCGATATGCGCCGCCGGTTCGGTACCGTGGAAGAGGTGGAGGTGAGCGCCGAAAAGGACATGCTGCTGGGCGACATGATCGAACGCAATGCCGATGGCACGATCAAGGAGGGCGGGATCATGAACCGCACTTCCATGAGCCTGGAGTTCATCGAGGATGTGGCAAGCAAGGACGCACTGACCGGGAAGAAGGTCGGGGACGAAGTGGTGCTCGATCCGCACAAGGTGAGCAAGGACCACGACGACCTGGCCCGCATGCTGGGGGTGGATCACGAACGGGTACATCACTTGGAGTCCGACTTTCTTTTCCGCATCACCCGGATCAAACGCATGGTGCCGGTGGAGCTGGGACAGGACCTCTTCGATCGGGTCTATGGGAAGGATGCCGTGAGCGACGAGGAGGGCTTCCGCAACAAGGTGCGCGAAGGCCTGGAGCACATGTTCCGCCGCGACAGCGACCGCATCTTCAAACGCCTGGTGATGAAGAAGCTGGTGGAGACCACCGACTTCGAACTGCCGCACACCTTCTTGAAACGTTGGATCAAGGAGACGAGCAAGGAACCGGTGACGCTGGAACAGATCGAAACGAACTATACGGCCTATGCGAGCGGCCTGAAACGCCAGTTGCTCGAGGAGCGTGTGATCGAGAAGTACGGCCTGGAAGCAAAGGGCGAGGAGCTCGATGCCTTCGCGAAGCGGTACGTGAGCGACCAGTTCGCGCAGTACGGCATGCCTGCACCGGAAGGGGACCAACTGCAACAGATGGCCGCACGCCTCCTGGGCGACCGGGAACAGATCGGTCGTATCCGCGACTCCATCGTGGAACAGAAACTGAACACCCACTTCAAGGCCCTGCTCAGCCCGAAAGAGGAGAAAGTGAGCTTCGACACGTTCGTAACCTTGGCCCGCACAGCCTGATCGGGAAGGTATCGCGACCGTCCTTTACGGCACAACACGCATCGCATGTTCCCCCAAGACGAATTCAACAAGTACGCGGTCAAGCACCGCGGCATCAGCAGCAATACGCTGCATAGCTACACCAGTTCGGCCATCACCTCGTCGGTCACCCCGTACATCATCGAGGAGCGCCAGTTGAACGTGGCCCAGATGGACGTGTTCAGCCGCCTGATGATGGATCGCATCATCTTCCTGGGCACCGGCATCAACGACCAGGTGGCCAACATCATCCAGGCCCAGCTGCTCTTCCTGGAAAGCGTGGATGCCAAGAAGGACATCCAGATCTACATGAACTCACCGGGCGGTAGCGTGTATGCTGGCCTCGGCATCTACGACACCATGCAGTACATCAACTGCGATGTGGCCACCATCTGCACCGGCATGGCGGCCAGCATGGGTGCGGTCCTCCTCTGCGCTGGATCAAAGGGCAAGCGCAGTGCGTTGAAGCACAGCCGTGTCATGATCCACCAACCGCTTGGTGGTGCCGAAGGCCAGGCCATCGACATGGAGATCACCGTGCGCGAGATCCTCAAGCTCAAGAAGGAGTTATACGACATCATCGCCAACCACAGCGGACAACCCTTCGACAAAGTGGAGAAGGACAGTGACCGCGATTATTGGATGATCGCGGAGGAGGCCAAGTCCTACGGCATGATCGATGAGATCCTGGTGCGCAACACGAAATGACCGATCAGGCCGGGTGGGCGGCCTTCGGAGGCTCGCGGACCAGTAAGGCAATCCGCTGAGGATCAATAACGAACGAAGGCCGGGTGGACGACCGCCCGGCCTTCGGTGTATCTTGCGGGGCTTTGCGCGACCAGCCCCAAGGCACAGCACACCAGCACATGGACAAGAAAGAGATCAAATGTTCCTTCTGTGGACGGGACAAGCAGGATACCAATGTGCTGATCGCCGGCATCACCGGGCACATCTGTGATAGCTGCATCACCCAGGCGCAGAACATCATCTCCGAGGAGATGAGCCAGCGCACCCGCTCGGAGATGGAGGGGAGCCTCATCATCCAGCGCCCGGCGGACATCAAGCGCCACCTGGACGAATATGTGATCGGTCAGGACGATGCGAAGAAGGTATTGAGCGTGGCGGTGTACAACCATTACAAGCGGTTGCTGCAGAAGCCGGTCAGTACCGCCGATGATGTGGAGATCGAGAAGAGCAACATCATCCTCGTGGGCGAAACGGGCAGCGGCAAGACCCTGCTGGCAAAGACCATCGCCCGCATGCTCAATGTGCCATTCGCCATCGCGGATGCCACCGTGCTCACCGAGGCGGGCTACGTGGGCGAGGATGTGGAGAGCATCCTGAGCCGCCTCTTGCAGGCCGCCGACTACGATGTATCCAAAGCCGAACGAGGCATCGTCTTCATCGACGAGATCGACAAGATCAGCCGGAAGAGCGATACACCCAGCATCACCCGCGATGTGAGCGGTGAAGGGGTGCAGCAGGCCCTGTTGAAACTCCTGGAAGGCAGCACGGTGAGCGTTCCGCCACAGGGTGGGCGGAAGCATCCGGAACAGAAGCTGATCCAGGTGGATACGAAGAACATCCTCTTCATCTGCGGTGGGGCGTTCGATGGGATCCAGAAGATGATCGCCCGCCGGGTGAAGAGCAGCGCCGTGGGATACAGCGCCAGCAAGGAACAGCGGGTGAACGACGAGAACCTGCTGCAGTACGTGGGCCCCACGGACCTGCGCACCTATGGCCTCATTCCCGAGCTCATCGGCCGTTTCCCGGTGCTCACCTACCTGGATCCACTTGACCGCGAAAGCCTGCGCCGCATCCTCACCGAACCGAAGAACGCGCTGGTCAAGCAATACGTGAAGCTCTTCGATATGGACAAGGTGAAACTCACCTTCGACAAGAAGGTACTGGACTTCATCGTGGAGAAGGCATTGGAATACAAACTCGGCGCCCGTGGCCTGCGTTCGATCTGCGAAGCCATCATGACCGACGCCATGTACGAGATGCCGGGCGCACCGGATCGGCCCGCGGAACTGCGCGTCACGCTCAGCTACGCGAGGGAGAAGTTCGACCGGTCCCGGTTGAGCAATCTGCGGGTGGCCTGAGGCCGATGCGGATGGGTTAACTTTGCGACCCCTGACCCGTACGCCATGCGTACCGAAATACCCCTACCCATGAGAATGATCCTTTCCGCAGCGGCCCTGCTCGCTGCCCCCCTGATCCACGCACAGGACCTGCCGCAGCCCAGCCCCGCCGGGGAAGTGGAGCAGATCGTGGGCCTCACCAAGGTTGACGTGGAGTACTCCCGGCCCAGCGTCAAGGGACGAGTGATCTTCGGCGATCTGGTCCCGTACGACAAACTGTGGCGCACGGGTGCCAACCAGAACACCACCATTGAGTTCAGCGGCCAGGTCAAGTTCGGCGACGTGGATGTGAAGCCGGGCAAGTACAGCCTGTTCACCGAACCCGGCAAGGAGGTGTGGGTGATCCATCTGAACAAGAACACCGAGCTCTGGGGTGAGGATGGCTTCAAGGCCGAGGAGGATGTGGCCACGATCAAGGTGCCGGCCATGTCGACCGAGTTCACCGAGACGCTCACCTTCGATCTCGCCAACGTGGTGAACGATGGTGCCGACCTGGAGCTGCGCTGGGAGAAGACCAAGGTGCATATCCCGATCAAGGCGGACGCTACGGAGCAGGGTATCGCCAATATCAAGGCGGCCATGGCCAAGGGCGACATGAAGGCCGGTGGATACGGCGGAAGCGCCCGTTTCTGCCTGGACCGTAAGGTGATGACCAAGGAGGCGCTGGACTGGGCCCAGAAGAGCGTGGCCATGGACAAGAAATTCTGGCACATGCACACCCTCGCACGCGCGCAAGCCGCCAACGGCATGGCCAAGGAGGCCATCGCCACGGCGAATGAGAGCATGACCATGGCGCAGCAGGCCAAGAACGAAGCCTATGTGAAGATGAACCGCGAGCTGATCGAGAGCTTGAGCAAATAGTCGTCGCGTCGGCCCCATCCGGACAGCGCCCTCTTCGGAGGGCGTTGT
>JADLAI010000229.1 GCA_020848295.1 Flavobacteriales bacterium | reverse complement strand
TTGGTTGGTGATGGCGGAGGGCAGACTAACAACTATCAACTAACAACCATCAACGTGGGCCGGCTCGCGGGTGCTCGCATCACTCCTTGAATTTGTAGATCTCAAAAGGCAACTGACTGTAGTCGATCCGCATCTCGTCCAGGTAGTCCTGATCCAGGTACTTCATGGGCGCGAAGACGAGGCGGCGCTTGTTGTTGTGCTTGCCCAGGGCGCGGGCCATGTCCAGCGTGAAGGCGCGGTTCATCAGGTAGTCCATCTTCTCCTCATAGAAGAGATAGACACCGCCGGGGTAATTCTTACTCGTGCCGATGAAGGGCTTCTTCGGGTCCTTGCTGATATCCTCCGCGTTGAACTCCTCGCCCGTGGCGGTGTAGTACACGTAGCGCGCAAGCTCCTCGTAAGTAGGCAGCCGGTCGCCGTGCAGGATATGCTCCATCTCTATCGGCGCACCAAGCTTGAAGTAGCTGAAGCTGCCGCCCGTGCCTTCTTGAAAGTTCTTGCTCTTGGGCACGCCCTTGATCACACGTCGCACACGCTCGGCGGTGATGCTGTCCGCATAGTCCTCCATCTCCACCAGAATGAAGCGGCGGTTGCCGCCGTCCTCCTTGTTCAGCTTCAGGACCGCGTGGGCCGTGGTGCCACTGCCGGCGAAGGAGTCGAGGATGAGAGATTCATCGTCTGTGGTAATCTGAAGCACGCGTTCAATCAGAGAAACGGGCTTCACCGTGTAGAAGTCTGGTGACTTGCCGCCAGTGAAAAGGTCATACAGTTCCTTCTTCGCTCCATCAGTATGTCCTGCAAATTCGAAGGTCCACCAAGTGTGTGGCACAGTCTTCCCTTCATTGCGCAAGGCATGGCGATATCTCTTGAATGATGGGACCTTGCTCTTCCCATCCTTGCCCCAGTATACCAAGTCCGCCTTCACGTTAGCAGCGTGTGTCTCCTTTGTATACCGCCATACGGCCGTCTTTTTCGGCCATATTTCTTCACCAGTGTTCGGCTGCTTTATTGGGTAGTACAAATTCGGTCGTTCTTCCGCCGTCTTATTGCATGTGTAGTTATCAGGTCGATAAACGCCGTTTTCATCTTCTAACCGATAGAGCTTGTCATTCTCTTCAGTGCGTGGCATCAGCCCCCTGACGAAGGCATCTGACTTGGCATACGCCACTAGGTGCTCGTTGAGTGGACAAATCCCAGTGTGGTCGTTAGCAACGGAATAACGGTTCTGCCACTCAATCTGAGCCTCGAAATTCAGAAGCCCGAACACTTCATCGAGTAGGAGTCGAAGGCGATGGACTTCGTTGTTGTCGATACTCACGAAGATCGCTCCGTCCTCCGCCAGCAGTTCCTTCAGCAGCTTCAGGCGCGGCATCATCATGCAGAGCCACTTGTCGTGGCGCGTGAGGTCGTCCTTGTCCACCACGGCGCCCAGCCACTCCTGCATCATGGGGCTGTTCACATTGTCGTTGTACACCCACTTCTCGTTGCCGGTGTTGTAGGGCGGGTCTATGTAGATGCACTTCACCTTGCCGGCGTGGGTGGGCAGCAGGGCCTTCAGCGCCTTCAGGTTGTCGCCCTGCACGATCAGGTTGTCGTGCAGGCTCACCTTGTCGGTAAGGCTCTTGCCCTTCACGCCCACGAGCTGGTGGAACTTCACCGCCAGGTGGTGGTTCTGCACGAAGCTCTTGCCTTTGAACTGGAGGGTGGGCATGGATGCTGGTTGTCAGATGGTGGTTGTTGGTTGTGCGGTCGGACGGTACTTCCTGATGCGGCTCACCCCGGACTCGCCCAACCGCCTACGCACCATGGCCGGGCTGGCGGTGTAGTATGCTGCGATCTCCTCGGGCGTATGCCCTTCCTTGGTCTGCCAAAACAAGGCGGGCTTGGGCAACTGCAACGTGGCACCGAGGCATTCCGCCTGTGCCTCATGGCCATCGTTGTACTTGCGTACCGGAAAGCCGAAGCGGGTGTCCTCTCCTTCGTGTTCGTGCCGGCAGATGATATGCGAGAGTTCGTGCATGATGTCGCTTTGCTGCCGGGTGGGGGCAACGTTATCGTTGTGGATCACCCGCTTTGTTCCATCCTCGCCGATCATGGTCATGGCGAACCATTGGATCTTCTTCAACGATGTTCCATGCAAGTGCCCAAGGCATTCAGGTGACAGCCCCAAACGGGAAACCGGGATCACCAACACCTCCATGTGCACGGCCAGTTTGAACGCATCCAGCGGTGCGAACTTGGACAGCCGCAATTCTCCGCGAAAACGCACAGCGATCCGCTCCGCTTCGGCCTTGAAGCCCCTGGGTAGTATGCCGCTTTTGAAGGCCACTACTTGCCGGGGTTGAATTTGTACGCCACTTCTATCATCTCCACCAAGGCGTTCACCACCTTCTTGTCGAGGGTCTTGTCAGCCCGTAAATTGGTGATGACGATGTCGCGGTTGCTGATCTTGGCCATGGCCCCATGCGAGCGGGTGCCGGGGTCGGCTGCGAACTTGATGGGGTCCATGCCCAGCCAACGGCACAGCTTGAGGAAGGTGTCCACATCGGGCACATTACCGGCCTCCACCCGCGACAAGGTGGGTGCGCTGATGCCACCGATCTCTTCAGCCGCAGCCCGCAGCCCCAGGTCGCCACGCTTCTTGCGGATCATGGTGGCCAGCAATTCAGTGTTCAGCTCCTTGGTCATGGTGTTGATATGTTGCGCAAACGCAACAGTTGCACGTACGGTTCGGCAGCGTATCTTTGGCGAGACGTGTCAAACGTATGCAACGCCCGTCTTACTGCCAAGCCATTAACCAAGGAAGGATCCCAACTCCATGCTTCATCATTACCGGAAAGGCCCGTTGATCCTAACGATCCTGTTTTTATCAACAATTGTAGGCAAAGGCGCATTGTGGCTGCAAACCCATGGCTGGGATCACCACGGATGGCTGGGCGGGGTATCCGTGGCTTCGCTTGTCGGCGGCTTCCTCTATGTGCATGATCGGTACCTGTGGCGTTTACCGGGTTTCAACCTCTTGGTGGATGTGCCGGTGGTGCGCGGGAAGTATGAGGGGACGGTGGTCTACGAATACAATGGGGAACAACACACGAAGCGCGTAGTGGCCGAAATCCGGCAACGGGCCTCCCATCTTGGGGTGTGCTGCCGGTTCTCGGCGGAAGAAGAAAGGCCCCAGGAGGAGACGCTGTCAAGGTCGGTCCATGCCGATCTGCTGGATCGAGACGGACACGGACGGTGGCAGTTGTGCATGCTCTACCAGAATGAGGGCGAACGGATCACCGGTTCAACAGGCGCGCATGATGGGTTCGCCGCGCTTGACCTCGATCCCGCTACCGGCATCCTCAAGGGCCACTATTTCAACGGACGCAAAAGCATGGGCATCATGGAACTGGTACCCTCAACGAACAAATAATCGATCAACTACGAAGAACATGGCCAACTGTGACTACGAATTCCGGAAGTTCAATGGGGCGATCCGTTTGACCGATGCGAGAAGAAGCGAGCTGCGGGCATCGCGCAATGCCATTCGCGACACCATTCTTTCCCAATTCAAGACCAATGGGATCACCATCGTGCCCGCATTCCGTTCGCAGGGATCCTTTGTGATGGACACGATCGTCAATCCCGTGAATGAGAATGAATTCGACCTCGATCTGGGCGTTTATTTCATCGGGGACCAGGCCCCCGATGAACGACCTGCGCCTGAAGCCTTCCACGCGGCCATACTTGATGCGGTGAAAGATCAAACGCACGAGGTGTTCGACAAGGATACATGCGTACGCGTCAGGTACGTGCGGCAATACCATGTGGATCTGCCCATCTACTACAGGAGCTACACCCATCCGGAGCTTGCCCACAAGAAGAACGGATGGACATGGAGCAACCCCTTGGAGTTCATCGAATGGTTCGAGGGCCACACACGCTCGGGCTTCCGGATCGACCTTTTGTTACAGGAAGCACTCCGGCCCGACTATGACAAGTGGAAGGAAGACATACGGAAGAACGACGACCAGCTACGCCGCATGGTGCGGTATGCCAAAGCTTGGGCGGATGAACAAGGGAAGGACGCCATGCCTGCGGGTGTTTGTCTCACGATCCTGGTTGCCAACAACCTTGTTCGGGACACCAACGATGATGCGGCTTTCCTGAAAACCATGCAACGGATGCGGGATGCATTGGACCTCCGGTTCGAGTGCCTGCGGCCGACCACACCCCAGGGAGAAGACCTCTTTGCCAACTATACGGACGAGAAGCGGCAATACTACATGGACCGGTTGCGGGGCTTGGTCGCAGATGGGGAACGTGCGTTCAACGCCAACATGAACCACGAATCCTGCGCACTCTGGCGGAAGCACTTCGGCGGCCGGTTCACTTGCACGGAACCTCCACGTGTGAAGGAAGCGGCAACGCCTTTGGCTACGGTGATCGGCACCCAGGCAAGACCCTACCGCTGGTGAGCTTCAACGTGGACCGGACCATCTTGACGGATGTGCTTGTGGCGCATGGCAAGTATCGTGGTCTGGGTCCTCCGTTCAAACAAGCGGGGCGGACATGGCTCCATGGTCAGCTTGAGGTCGTCGATGATGAAGGCTCCCGGTGGGGTGGGTTTATGATCACTGTCTTGTTCCCCTCCGACTATCCGCATGTGCCTCCTGTACTGTTCGAGGATCAGGGCCGCATCAAGCGGGAGGCGGATTGGCACGTGAACAACGATCGCAGCTTGTGCCTGGGTCCCGAGGTAAGCGAGTTGCGCAAATACATGGGACGCGCCCATCTTGTGCACTGGCTTGATAGGTCCGCGATGCCCTTCCTTGCCAACCACCTGTACAAGGAACGGACAGGCGGTTACCTCAACGGAGAATACTCACATGGGGCTCAGGGCTTATTGGAGTACTATCTCAACGAATGGAAATGCTCTTCCGCTGAGGTAATTCGCCGACTGGAGTTCCTGAGTGCAGTGGAAGCACCTGCACAAGAGGGTGGGGGTTACTGTGGTAGCCAACTTCCCTGGAGGAGCTGTCATGGGCAAAGTGGTATGTATAATTTGGCCATGAAGCAGGCCTAGGCCGTTGACCTTGATCGATTGAGACGCGCACGGGATAGACGTTCGATATCGCGTTGAAATTTCTGCCCTGCCCCCCTACCGATCGATCATCCGCTGCCCGCCTTCCGAGTATCGCGCGCCTTGCACCTCAATGCCCGCGAGTGCCGAGGCGATCAGGTCCAGATCGCTTGCGGTGAGTTCCACCGCAGTGGCGCCGGCGTTCTCCTCCAAGCGCGTGGTTTTGGTGGTACCGGGGATCGGCACGATCCACGGCTTGCGGCCCAGCAGCCAGGCCAGGGCGATCTGCGCGGGCGAGACTTCCTTGCGCGCGGCCCAGTCCTTCACCACGTCCACCAGCTTCAGGTTCTGCGCGATGTGCTCCGGGGCATAGCGCGACGTGATCCCGCGGATGTCGCCGGGGACGTAGCGCGTGTCCGCATCGATCCAGCCGGTGAGCAGCTGGCAGGCCAGCGGCCACCACGCCACGAAGCCGATGCCCAGTTCCT
Source organism: Flavobacteriales bacterium (assembly GCA_020848295.1). Classification (GTDB taxonomy): domain Bacteria; phylum Bacteroidota; class Bacteroidia; order Flavobacteriales_F; family PHOS-HE28; genus PHOS-HE28. The sequence continues at coordinate 524 of JADLAI010000229.1, read as the reverse complement.
CGCAGATCGGGACCACCTGATCTTCCGGACCGCGCCAGGCCATGGAGTACTCGTTCTGCACGGCGGCAACCGGCAGCGTGGCATGCGCGCGGCGCAGCGTGTTCGGCCCCATTTCGCAAAGGCCCCAATGCAGCACCTTGCCTTGCGCCATCAGGTCCTGCACGGCGCCGGCCACGTCCTCGATCGGCACCTGCGGGTCCACGCGGTGCTGGTAGAGCAGGTCGATGCGGTCGGTGCGCAGACGCTTCAGCATATCGTCCACCACCAGCTTGATGTGGTCGGGCTTGCTGTTCAAGCCGTGCTGTTCGCCCGTCTCGAAGTCGATGTCGAAACCGATCTTGGAGGCAAGGACCACTTCATTGCGGTAGGGTTCCAGGGCCTCGCCCACGATCTGCTCGCTGATGAACGGCCCGTAGATCTCGGCCGTGTCGAAGAAGCGGATGCCCGACTCATACGCCTTGCGCACCAGCGCGATGGAAGCATCCTTGCCGGTGGACGGCCCGTAGGCCCACGCGATGTTCATG
>JADLAI010000228.1 GCA_020848295.1 Flavobacteriales bacterium | reverse complement strand
GGTGGATGGACTCCCTGGCGGTCCTGCCCAGCGCGGCGGGGGAGCGGGCCACGGTCGACCTTCGGCGCGATGCGACCGATGACTTCCCGGCCTCCGCGGGTAAACTGAAGACCATCCGCTACACGCAGGACCGGGTGCATGACTTCGCGTGGTTCGCCGATAAACGGTTCATCGTTCGCAGCAGCGCGGTGGTCCTGCCCAAAAGCGGACGTACGGTCAAGACCTGGGCCCTCTTCACCCCGAAGAACGCGACACTGTGGGCCAATGCCGTGAATTTCGTGAATGAGAGCGTGCGGTTCTATAGCGAATGGGTGGGCGACTACCCCTACGATGCCTGCACGGCCATTGACGGCACCATCAGTGCAGGCGGTGGGATGGAGTACCCCATGATCACCATCATCGGCAATATGGGCGACGAACGATCACTGGACAATGTGATCGCGCACGAGGTGGGCCACAACTGGTTCTACGGGATCCTCGGCAGCAACGAACGCGACCACCCGTGGATGGACGAGGGCATGAACAGCTTCCTGGAGTTGATGTACATGCGGCACCGCTATCCGAAAAGCGGATTCAACCTGAAGGTCCCCGGCCTGCCTGGCGCCTCCACGAACACCAAGGACGGGCATCGCCTACAGAACGAGTTGATGTACCGGCTCAACGCTCGGCGCAACCTCGATCAAGCCAGTTCGCTCTATTCGGACAACTTCACCAGCATGAATTACGGGTGCATGGTCTACGCGAAGAGCGCACTGGCCTTCGACCATTTGCTGGCGTACCTCGGAGACAGTACCATGAAGCGGTGTTTGAACGCCTACTTCGACGCCTGGCGGTTCAAACACCCACAACCTGCGGATGTGCGCTCCGTATTCGAGAAGGTCGTTGGAGAGGATCTTGGTTGGCTGTTCGATGGAGCGATCGCCACGGATGCGAAGTTCGATCCCCGAGCATTGGAGATCAAGGGGGTGGCGACCGGTACCCCCTCCCTCCGCTTCAAGGTGCATGGATCAGCTCGCACGCCATTCCCGTTGACTGGGCACCTGGGCGCCGACAGCCTGGGAACGACCTGGATCCGACCGGCAGGGACAGATGAAAAGGAAGAACAACCGCTACCCTGGCCAGCAGTGGACCGCATCCGGATCGATGCCGGTATCCGAACATTGGACATCGACCGGCGGAACAACTCCTTCCGAACACGTGGGCTCTTCCGTGGCAGCGCACCTTGGCGTCTGAAATGGCTGCTTGGCTTGGAGAAGAACGATGAGCACACGATCTACTATACGCCGCTACCGGCATGGAACGGGAATGATGGCTTGCAGATCGGTCTGGCCGCCTACAACACCACCTTCCCCTCGCAACGCACGGAATGGGTGATCGCGCCGCTTTACGGGCTCGCGAGCGAACGCTGGGGCGGTGCGGCACGCATCGAGCACCACTTTGATCGTATGCGCAGCCGCGCGTTCCAGAACATCACGCTGGGTATGAGCGGTAGGTCGGCGACGGAATTCCGCGATCACGAGGACCTGGTCCAGTACGACAAGGTATCGCCGTACGTACATCTCGACCTGAGGCGCGATCCACTGAACAAGCCATGGCAACATCGGATCACCGGTCGCGGTGTGTACCTGAACCATACCAACCGCTCCCGCACCAGTGAGGACCTCTTGCTGGAACGCTCCCGCGAGGACTATTTCGTGGAGTTGCAATACCGTGCTGAGGACAAGCGCAAGCTGCACCGGTCATTGATCCTCCCGACGGCCACCTACAACGACGACTTCCTGCGTGCCTCCTTGGAACTGCGCCAGGCTTTCGCACTGAACGACCGCAACGACGAGATCCGTTTCCGTGCCTTCGTCGGCTCGTTCCTGTGGAAGCGCGATGGTCGCCTGAACAACGGCCTGCATGCCTGGGGGCTGAGCTGGGGCACGGAGGACATGCTCTACGACCACGCCTACCTGGAACGCAACGCACGCGATCGCTTCCTGCAACGACAGTACAATACGCAACAAGGCGCATTCAAGACACCCTTCCTGCAAGGTGGCAGCGATTCGTGGATCGGTGCCTTGAACATGGAGATCGACCTGCCGATCCCACTGCCACTGGCCTTGTTCGGTAGTGTGGGCATGGTGCCGGTCACCACCATCACCCAGCAGGGCCGCAGCACGGGCAAAGCGAGCTATTACGAAGCTGGCATCGGTGTGATCGCGGTGCGCGATGTGCTGGAGGTCTGGCTCCCCCTGGTGGTGAGCGACCGCATCACCGATGAGGAGAAGTTCCTGGACCGAGCGATGACGGATCGTATCCGCTTCATCTTCGCGTTGGAAAAGCTCGACCCCACGAAGGCGCTACGTAACATCAAGCCGTGAACACGCGCATCTACTTTCTCGGCGACTTCCATCTGGGGGTACCGGATGCGGCCAGCAGTCTCGCACGGGAGAAACGTATCGTGGCCTTTTTGGACGAGGCAGCGAAGGACGCGACGGAGATCATCCTGATGGGCGACCTCTTCGACTTCTGGTTCGAGTACAAGTATGTGGCCCCACGCGGGCATGTGCGCTTCCTCGGGAAACTCGCCGAACTCACGGACCGTGGCATCCCGATCCACCTGTTCATCGGCAACCACGACATGTGGATCTTCGACTACGTGCCGAAGGAGACCGGCGTGACCGTGCATCGCGAACCCATTGAGCGCACGATCGACGGCAGGAAGTTCCTGATCGGTCACGGCGATGGACTCGGCCCCGGCGATCATGGCTACAAGTTCATGAAGCGGATCTTCCGCAGTCCGCTGTGCCAGTGGCTCTTCGCCCGCCTACATCCCAACTTCGGCCTGTGGCTGGGCGATTTCTGGAGCGGCCGCAGCCGTAAAAAGAGCTACGAGAACGACCGCAAGTGGCTGGGTGAGGACAAGGAGTGGCTGGTGCAATACTGCAAGGAGCAATTACGCGCAAAGCACTACGACTACATGCTCTTCGGGCACCGGCACCTACCCATCGACCTGGAGGTGAAGCCTGGTTCCCGCTACATCAACCTCGGCGACTGGATCACGTACTACACGTATGGCGTATTCGATGGTGCGGAGATGAAGCTGGTGAAACGGATGAGCGACGGGCCTTTGAGCGCGGATCTGCGGATCACGGGCGGGCCGGCGGTGTGAGTAACAACATGCGCTGCGGCACAGGCCGCGCGTATAGCGATTCTCCTGCGGACACCACTGATCCTGCGACCAACACCAATTCGCAGTAAGGATGGATCGGAGCGAAAAGGTGCGAGGGGCGCGGCTATGACCTTCCTACTCTCGAACCATCGAACCCATGTGAAGACCGCTTCGTTGATGCCATCTCAAGCGCGGTTCCCCAGACGCCCCACCAGATCCACCAAGCGGCTGCTGTACCCGTACTCATTGTCGTACCAGCCCATGATCTTCACCATGTTGCCCACCACGCTGGTGAGCTGTGCGTCGAAAATGCAGCTATGGGGGTCGCCCACGATGTCCACGCTTACGATCGGGTCCTTGGTGTAGCGCAGGATGCCTTTTAACTTACTTTGAGCATAGAGGGCCAAGCGGCTCAGTTGACAAACGAGTGCGAGATTGGTCTCCTATCCATGTTACCAGTGCCTTCATTCATATCATTGACCTGGTTGATGAAACAATAGCGAAAGCGATTCCAAGTAGACCTATCAACCTGACCTGGCTGACCACAACTGCTACCGCTTGTTCGGATCAACAGCAAAGCGCATCCCATTGTTCAATACCACGAGACCACCTTTAATCCGATGAACTTGACAAGGGTTGATGAGCGTGGTGCGCTGCGCTCGAATGAAGCCGTATTCTGCAAGTAGATGTTCACAATCTTTGAGATTGACTTGAAGAGGCATAGGCTCCTGCCCATCGCTGTGCAACCATGCCTTATCTCCATCGTAGTTGATGCACAGGATTGACGCGACGGCTATCTCCTTGACACCCCATTGGGTTGGCACGGATAGTCGTCCGGCCTTCAGACGGTGAAGATTATTCAATAGACTCAGGATCCGTATTGGATCAGGTGCTTGCTTAAGCGATGCACGTAACTTGGTAAGGGCAACCGCGAGATCATCCACGTCGATAGGTTTCAGCAAGAAGTCCAACGCGCTGAATCGGATGGCCTTAAGCGCGTATCCTTCGTGTGCTGTCGTGAAAATCACGTGCGAGTGCTTGGGTCCAAGAGCTTGCAAGATCTCGAATCCCGTGTGATCACCGATCTCGACATCGAGGAAGAGGATATTCGGACTTTGGACCGATATGACGTCCAACGCTTCGGCGATGGTGGTTGCAACACCGAGCACACGTATATCCGGGTGATGGCGAGCTATCAATCCACTCAACGCAGTATGGCAATGTGCCTCGTCGTCGACGATGATAGCCGTCAGATCCTGATCCATCACCTGTCCGAATGTTAGTTACTGATCATAGCCGCGCCAATGAATCCATGAGCTCCTGTTTCTTTCGACGCGACACGGGCACATTCGTTCCGTCAACCATGATCACCTCGCCACCCTCTCCTCTGATGTATTTGCGCACGTGACGCAGATTGATCAGGTGGGAGTGATGTACTCGGATGAAGGAATCCCCTTCCAAAAGATCCTCAAACTCCTTAAGTGTTCGCGAGATCACCAAACGTTTGCGGTCCTGCAAGTGGACGGTTGTGTAGTTCGATTCGGATTCGCAAAATACGATCTCATCCAAGGAGATCAGTTCGAGTCCACTTGAAACGGGTAACGCGAGGCGGCGATCCTTGGCAGGCTGGACGAGGTTCCGTAGTAAAGCGGCGATCGGAATCTGATCCGGTGGTTGATTCTGAATGGCTATCACCTTGTTTATACTGATACGTAGTTCATCCAAGTCCACAGGTTTCAATAGGTAATCCAAGGCACTGAACCGAATAGCCCGTAACGCATACCCCTCATGAGCGGTCGTGAAGATGATGTGCGGTTTTTCTTCTCCGAGTTGTGCCAAAAGGTCAAAACCCGTCTGGCTCCCCATCTCCACATCCAAGAAGAGGAGCTGCGGTCGCACCCTTGTTACCACGGCAAGACCGTCCGAGACGTTATCAGCCATCTCTCGCAGGTCAATCTCGGGGAACTTGCGGACTAGCATGCCGGAGAGGGCGGTGCGACAATGCTCCTCATCATCCACGATCACAGCGGTCATACGTTCCATTTCACCGGTTTAGCCGACCGGAAAGTAAGGACGCAACTGACACCAATAACGATTGGGGGAATAAAAAAAGGGCTGCCCTTTTGAGACAGCCCCGTTTCACATCACCAAGAGTCGCCGTTAGGGAGTCCGTGCAACAAGCGGTTGTTCATCCCGAAACAGGGTCTTGTTATGCTGAACAAGCAAACGGCCTGTCCCACGGTCGAAGCTTATTTGACCGACCGGGTAGATATAGCGGCGAAACCCCAAAGAGTCTTGGGCCTCAAGTTCCACCTCGAATTTGACCTTCCGCCGCTCCTTCTCGAGGCTGGCATTCTCCGTGTTGATCGCCACTTCCTTTGAAATAAAACCATCGCAAGTTGCGCGAATCACGACAATCTGTCCTTCTCGTACGGTGACTTTGAAGCCGCCATTCCCGTAAACCGGTAGTGGGGTTTCGACACCATTCACCGACAAGTGGACACGGACCGGAGCGGAATGGGAAACGAGGGTCCTGACGCAGCCTTTAAGGTCGATAGTCGCTTGGGCGCGGGTTGCAATAGCAGCGACAGCAACGAGGGAGGTTAGCAGAATGCGTTTTGCGGTGTTCATGGCGCTATGGGTTTGGTTGTCGATGTTGACAGTCCAAAACTCCTCTGATGCTTGACCATATCCTCCCTCCGGCGCGCAAGTGGCGGCAGGTGACGATCATGTGGCTTAGAAATCGAGCTCCCCTCCTAAAATTTCAGCTCAGGTCGCGCTCAAAAAGGGCATCTCCACTTCAACGCGAGTCCCCGCGGGCAGGTCGATATACTTGAATCCGGCCGTAGCCCCGTGCTGCCGTTGCACAAGGTCCAGTCGTGCGCGGGTAATGGCCGTTCCAAGAGAGGTCTTCTTGGTCCCAGTGGCGGTGGTAGTCGCAAACGGGGTGGCCTCGGATCCTGGGGTCGCGCGGCCGACACCGTCGTCCTCAATGACCCAGATGAGATGTGCGTTCCTGCGTGCTACTCGCAGGGTGATGCGTCCCTGGCCTTCCTTGCGGCTAATACCATGCCAAATGGCGTTCTCGACGAAGGGTTGCACTACCAGTGGTGGGACCAGGACCTCCTCGGGGTTCAAGCCTCCAACCACCTCTATAGTGTAGTCAAACTTCTCTTGCATACGCATCCGTTCGAGTTCCAAGTATCCGCGTAGGGCATCCAGGTCTTCATTCAGCGGCACTTCGCTATGGCGACTGTTCTCAAGGACACGGCGCATCACTCGGGCGAACTTGGTGAGATAGCTGCTGGCCCTATCCTGATCGTTCTGTTGTACGAAGGCGTTGATCGAATTGAGCGCATTGAAAATGAAATGGGGGTTCATCTGCGAGCGCAGGGCTTGAGTCTCCAGAGTGGCGGCCTCCTTCTCGAAACGGGCCTGGCGGTGCTTCCTGTCCAACCGGTACCAGAGCCCCCCACCCATGATCAGTAAAATCGCGGCCCCGGCAACGGCTATGGTGCGGTTGCGGTTGCGATCGGCGTGGAGCTGGGCGATGGTCCGTTCATTCTCCAATTGTTCGATGTCGGCGGCGTGGCGCAGGCTATCAGCAAGCTGTCTGCGCGTGAATTCATGCCGCATTTCCACTCGGGTTATCTCCTGCGTGTTTTCTTCGTTCACTACGGAATCGCGCACAGCCACCATTGACCGGTGGTGTTCAAGCGCCTGCGCATACATACCCATTCCCTCGTACGCTTCAGAAAGACACTGGTGCGCGTGCTGAAGTTCGAATAAAGCATGTGCCTCCTCGGCGATCCGCCGGGCTCTATCACAATTCACGATGGCCCCGTGCAGGTCCTTTCGCAGTAGTCGGTTGCCTCCCAGGTTCACCAAGTTATTCGCCACACTTACTAGGTGGCCTGAACGCTCATCAATTGAAAGCCCCTTCAAAAACCAGTTCTCAGCCTCGTCGATCGCACCTTGCTTCTGTAGGACAGTACCCAGGTTGGTACATGCGCTCGAATAGCCGCCGTCATCGGTATGGTCCGGCTCATAATAGGCCATGGCCGCTCTAAGTACGAAATCAGCAGAGTCGAGCAGACCCATATCCGCAAAGACACCGCCAAGATTGCCCTGGGTTAGGGCATATTGCGATGAGTCGCCTATGGCCGCCGACAACTGAGCCGAACGACGTAATGCATCCACGCTTTGTCTGGACTCCTTCCTACTTGCGTATGTGACCCCGAGATTCCCATAGGCGCTGATCAAGCTGGAAGTATCCGACATGGACCAGCTCAATGCGACTACATCGAGCAGCGTCCGGATGGCCTCCCAATGGTCGCCCATCTCCTGGAATGAGCTGGAAAGGTTGTTCAACGCGATCACGCGCCTGGCCGGGGCTACAAGAGCATAGATACTGTCCGCCTTCTGTAGAGCCGTAATGGATGCTGCAGATTGCCCGGCATCCTGGAACACCACCCCCATGGCATTATACGCATCGGCCACGTCCTTGGGCGAACCATGCTGGCGGGCCAATGTAAGAAAGGCATGGGCGCAAGAAAGGGCACTGTCCACATCCGACTCCTTGATAACCCAACAGAGCTCATTGATCGCATCGAGTCGATCGGCGACAGGCCGTTTCAGGTCGCACCATACTGTCATCAGTGAGTCGAGAGGCTGGGCGCTGACCTGTAAAGGAGCGCGCATCAAGCCGATCACCAGGACGGTTGACAAACGCAGCATGAGCCGAAAACCGGTCCGGGTCTGCATTGTCGGGTTCAACGTACCAAGGTCACATGGCCCACCCATTCCTTTCGTATGACCGATGTACCGAAGTCCAGATACAGCTTCCATACATACACCCCTATCGGCACTTCTTCGCCACTTGTGAAACGTCCGTCCCAGGCAACACCCGGTTTGTTAGCTTCAAATAGCAATTGTCCCCAGCGGTCATAGATCTCGAAGCGATAGGTCTTCGGTTGGGCATCGGGCATGATCGGCAGAAAAACATCATTGATGTCATCCCCGTCCGGTGTGAAGGCGTTGGGCACATGTACCGAGGTGCTCGGAACGGAGACCTCCTGACAGACCGTGTCCGAGCAACCCGCGGTGCTCGAGGCAACTAGGCATACTGTGAGTTCAGAGCCAGAATCGACGGAATACGGGTGGTTCGGAGAGGTTTCATTGGAAGTGCTGCCATCCGAGAATTGCCATAGGTAGGAGGCGGCACCTGTGCTGGTATTTCCGAGGATCACTGAAGCGCCCATGGATACAGTCCCAGGATACCATGCAAAACTGGCAATGGGTGTACTGACCGAAACCAGCACATGTATCGTACTGTCGCAGCCTGCAAGGGATGACAGGGTCACAGTATGCAGTCCTGGTCCCACTACGGTGCCATCCGGCAGCGTGTAGGTCTGGCCCGTGCAGATCTGCACGTCGTTGGTGGTGGTGAACGCCGGTACCACCGTCACGTTCGTCGTGATCGTGCTGTCGCAACCGCCTGCCGTGACGAGTGTCACCGGGTAGCTGCCGTCAGTGCCGACCTGCGTGCCATCCGGCAGCGTGTAGGTCTGGCCCGTGCAGATCTGCACGTCCTCGGTGGTGGCGAACGCCGGTACCACCGTCACGTTCGT
>JADLAI010000227.1 GCA_020848295.1 Flavobacteriales bacterium | reverse complement strand
CCCCGCACCAGCTTCTTGTACTTCAAGCGCTGTGGAACGATGTCGCCCACGCGCTTCTTGTAGTTCTCCTCGTAGTCGCTGAAGCCACCTTCGAACCAGTACACCTTGCTATCGCCCTCGAAGGCGAGGATGTGGGTGCACACGCGATCGAGGAACCAGCGGTCGTGGCTGATGATGACCGCACAGCCGCTGTAGTCCTGGATGCCTTCTTCCAATGCCCGGAGCGTGTTCACGTCCAGGTCATTGGTCGGCTCGTCAAGCAGCAGCACGTTGCTGCCGTTCTTCAAGGTCATTGCCAGGTGCAAGCGGTTGCGCTCCCCGCCGGAGAGTACGCCCACTTTCTTGTTCTGATCCGGTCCGGTGAAGTTGAAACGCGCGAGGTAGGCCCTGCTGTTCACCAGCGTACCGCCGATGGTCATGTTCTCCTGGTCGTTGCTCAGCACCTGGTATACGGTCTTCTCGGGCAGCAGGTCCTTGTGGCTCTGATCCACGTATGCCAGTTGTACCGTCTCACCAAGTGTCACGGTGCCTGCGTCGGGCTTCTCCTCGCCCATGATCATCCGGAACATGGTGGTCTTACCCGCACCATTGGGACCGATGATACCGACGATGCCCGCCGGTGGCAGGGTGAAGCTGATGTCCTCGAAGAGCACCCGGTCGCCAAAGGCTTTGGTGACGCCCTTGAACTCGATCACTTTATCGCCCAGGCGCTGACCGTTGGGGATGAAGATCTCCAGCTTGGCTTCCTTTTCCTTCACGGTCTCGCTCTGCATCTTCTCGTAGTTGGCGAGACGGGCCTTGTTCTTGGTGCGTCGGGCACTGGGGTTGCTGCGCACCCATTCCAATTCCTGCTTCAAAACGCGCTGGCGCTTGCTCTCCTGCTTCTCCTCCTGCGCCAGACGAGCGGTCTTCTGCTCCAGCCAGCTGGTGTAGTTGCCTTTGTAGGGAATGCCTTCGCCACGGTCCAGTTCCAGGATCCAGCCCGCCACATTGTCCAGGAAATAACGGTCGTGGGTGATGGCGATCACAGTACCCTTGTATTCGGCGAGGTGGTGCTCCAACCAGGCCACACTCTCGGCATCGAGGTGGTTGGTCGGTTCGTCCAGCAGCAGAATGTCCGGGCTTTGGAGCAGCAGGCGGCACAGGGCCACACGGCGGCGTTCCCCACCGGAGAGCACACTGATCCTCTGGTCCGGCTCAGGGCAACGGAGCGCGTCCATGGCGATGTTCAACTTCTGGTCGATGTTCCAGGCGTCCACCGCTTCGATCCTGTCCTGCAGCACACCCTGACGTGCGATCAACTTGTCCATCTTGTCCGGGTCGTTGAGCACGTCCTCATCGGCGAACTTGTTGTTCACCTCCTCGTACTCCTTCAACAGGTCCATGATGGGTTGTACTCCTTCGCGCACGATCTCGATCACGGTCCTGCTCTCGTCCAGTTCGGGTTCCTGCTCCAGGTGACCGATGGTGTATCCGGGACTCAGGTGTACATCGCCATCGAAGCTCTTCTCCTTGCCGGCGATGATGCGCATCAAGGTGGACTTACCGGAGCCGTTGAGACCGAGGATCCCGATCTTGGCGCCGTAGTAGAATCCCAGGTAGATATCGTTGAGGATCTTCTTTCCCGAAGGCAGGGTCTTCCCCACCTTCACCATGTTGAATATGATCTGACGTCCTTCTTCGGCCATGTTCGTGTCGTTTGGCCGTAGGGGGCGAGGTTCTTCGATCCCTACGGGGCCGCGAAGATCTTCAATCCTTTCCAATCCTCCACCACCCGCATACCCGGCCACTTGGCGGGATCCTGGCCGTTGGCCCGCAATACCGCATCCACGCTCTGTTCGGGGCGCACCCCCACCGCCACCATCACCTTCCCACCTGGTACGGGCGGCCCATTGAGGTAGGCCTGGTCCACGTCCATGGCCTGGGTGGTGAATTGAACCGGCGCATCCCAAGGGTGCTGCACGTAGAGTTTATCGCCCGGTCGTAGCTGGTCCTTGATGAGCTGGGCCGCCATGTGCGCCTGTGGCATACCATAGTTCATCTCCAGGGCATACTCATAGCCGGGCCAACCGAATACCACCATGAGCAGCAGGGCGGCCACCGAGGTGCGGGCGCGTTTCCCCCAATTCGGAAAGACCTTCTCCTGCAGGAATTTGAGCAGGTAGAACACCGTGATGCCCGAACTGATGTGGAAGATGAAGAACGTATAACCCCACACCTCCACGGGTTCGATCCGGCGCATGAGCAGCCCGAGCAGCACACCGGAAATGAAGATGGAAAAGAGCAGGGCGCGCATCTTGGACGAGGTGAAGGCCGCGTAGAGCAGACCGATCAGCCCCAGGCCGGTGGTCCAACCCGAAGTGCTGTCCACGGCCATGGACCAGAGCGCGAAGGCCATATCGGTATGGCGCAGATCGAACATCTTCCATTCCAGCCGCGGATGGGTGTGGTGGTTGGTGAGCTGATCGAAGCCTTGTTCCTGGAGGATGGGCGAATACAGGATGAGCGCCAGAACGATGAACATGATGAGCGAGAACACCAGGCGCAGCATCCGTTCGCGCAGGCTGTTCTTGTAGGCCATGATCAACGAAACGAGCAGCCATACGTAAATGGCCAGCGCTGCGTAGGCATAGGAAGGCATCACCCAAAGCCCCAAGGCACCGGCCAGGGCCAGAAGCAGGGAGCTCTTCACGTTATTGCTCTTGATGAAATGCCGCCCCAACAACAGGCTGCTCACGAAGAAGAACCAACAGAGGTTGTAGCCGATCCCGGTTATGCTGCTGGTGAGCAGGGGCCCCGAGGTGGCCACGATGGCCAAGGTGATCACCGCGATGTACCGGTTGAACATGGCCCGTACGAAGAGGTAGAAGAGCGGCAGGGTGAGGACAGCGGCGATGAGGCCGGGGAGTCGCACCTGCCACAGGCCGATGCCGAACACGGCGGTGCTCAACTTCACCAACAGGGTATTCAGTACATGGTTCGTGGGAAAGGAATAGTCCGCTACGAGCTTGGTGATGGGCTGGGTGGCGAAATCGATATAGGTGGTGGCCTCCAGGTAGGCCACGGGCACCTGGAGCAGCAGGATCCGAAGCGCGATGCCCACACCGATCAAAAAGAGGACCGCGGCCTTG
>JADLAI010000226.1 GCA_020848295.1 Flavobacteriales bacterium | reverse complement strand
TGCACCATCACCTGCAGCTTGGTGTGTTGATCGCCTTGCAGGATGCGCACGGTGTAAAGGCCGTTGGCTTCGTTGCTCAAATCCAGGGTGAGACGGTCGGTTTGCGCGGGGCGGAAATCCTGCACCAACTGGCCGGTAGCGTTGTGGATGGTGAGGCGGGTGATCGCTTGGTCGTAGCCCTGTACGCTGAATGATCCCGAGGTCGGGTTCGGCACAAGAGTCGCGCTACCGGGCTGCCCAGTTGATTCGACGCCAACGTTGGATAGCAGCCAAGTTCCAAGCGCAGTGCCCCCACAAACGTCTGCCGCGGTACACTCGACCGAACCGCTTTCAGGAGAAGATGGGCTTTGTGCCACGATGGTGTTTCCTGATTGGGACATGATCGTCCAACCAGCGGGAAACGTCCACACAAACTCGATTGCGGTTGGAGAGGTAGCGGTGTACGTGTATTCCATGTTCGGCTCAACCGCATCTGGAGGTGCCTGCATAATGGAAACGGTTGGTTCTGTGCTGGCCGCATCCACGTCCACCGTATCCTTCACCACCGCGCTCCAGAATCCATGGTTTTCCTGGATCTGGAAGAACACGTCGCGCTCACCGGGGGGCAAGCTGCTCGCACAGAACGCGATAGCCGTTGTCAGATCCAAGTTCTGCACCTGTGGGTCAATGGGTACGTAATGCATGTCGGCGGGGTCCACTTCTTCTTCCTTCGTCCAATAGCGGAGTTGAACAAGCAGTGGCGCGGGGTGTTGCACCGTGAAATTGCGATAGAGCACGCTGCTCCAACGAGCGTTGTGATCAAGCAATCTGTAATGTAGGCGGTGCGGTCCGTTGTTCAGGCTTGCTGTTGGTATGTCCTCCAGCGTGATGTCCAGGTCCGTGGCGAATGGCAGTTCAACAAAGTAGCGTTCATTGTCATCGTCATGCTGGTCGAACCAGTACTGAATGCCCGCTATCTGGGTCTGTGCCGTAGCCGCACAGACGGCTACGAGCAGAATGGAAGAGAACGTATAGCGCATGGTTCAATTCTCTTGGGCGCCGGCCTTGATGTGGACGTTCGGAAGTACACCGTTCACGGTGCTCGCAGGCATGTTCAGGTATCTCCAATGAGGCGAAAAGGGAAGTCCGCCTTCCTTCCACCCGTTGCCACCGTGTGGACCGGGATCGGTACCATCGTCGCCCAATCCTTGCCAGTCGCTCAGCAAATGGTAATCCGCGTCACCAGCATAGGTGAATTGGTTGTATGAACTCACGTTCACGAACACACTGCCCAACGAAGTGCCAACGGGATCGATATCGTCGTGGGAGACCGCCATGCCGTAGTTCACAATGAAATCGTCGCCATTGCCCACGAAGAGATTGTTGATGTAGGTGCTCGCGCCGTTGACACTTGCCGAACAGCACAGGTCGTTCGCGAATATGTTGTTCCGGAAGGTGACCCCGGCCGGGCCGTTTCCCAGGTTCCAGTTGAGGAACAGGCAATGCTCGACAAGGGTGCCGTTGGCGGCGGAGTTGAACTCCTTCAGAACGGAGTTGGTCAGGATCACGTTTGCGGCTCCGTTCAAGTTCAGGTTGTTCGTGCGCACCACACAATTGTCCAACGTGACGTCGTTCGCCATGGTCGCACCAGGGCTCATCAGGGCGTTCAATCGGAGCGATTGCAGGTCGCACCTGCGGAAGAGGAGGTGGTCGACATCCGTAGTGTTCAGTTCGAACTCGCCGATGAAGACGTTGCTGGTGATGGTAAGCCCATGGAACTCGGAGCTATCAGCACCATCACGCAGGAAGATGTCATTTCCGTCGATCACCGTGCGGCCTCCATAAGCTGCCGTGCTATCAATGTCGGGCCCTGTGCCCACGAGTATGATGGGTTGCTCGATGATGAGATCCGTGGTTGGAACCGAGTATGTACCACCTCCGAGTAGGATCGTATCCGTCGTGGTGGTCAAGTTGGCATGAGCGACCGCGCTGTCCAGTTGGCCGTTGTAGTAGAAGTGGGTGCCATCACTTCCTATGCGTGTGATCACGCCTTGTGCATTCACGGTTGCTGTTATGAGCAGGTGGCAGGTGGCCAGGGTCCAGAAGCTCTTCATGTGTCAGATGATCGTGTTTAAATTTACCAGGGTCTCCGCCCACCCGGTAATTCCAAGCGGGCGGGACCCTGAGGTCAGTGGATGTTCAGTGGTTCTTCAATGCTGCACCATCACCTGCAGCTTGGTGTGTTGGTCGCCTTGGATGATGCGCACGGTGTACAGGCCGTTGGCCTCGTTGCTCAAGTCAAGGGTGAGGCGGTCGGTTTGCGCGGGGCGGAAGTCCTGCACCAACTGGCCGGTGGCGTTGTGGATGGTGAGGCGGTCGATCACAGCGGGCGAGTTCCCCGTAAGAATGAACTGGCCAGTACTCGGGTTCGGATAGAGATCCAAACCACCTGAAGCGCTGGTCGGGTCCAGACTGGTGTCGTCGAGTTGCACGTTCAACGAGGAGGGGCCACTTTCCCCGCAAGCGTTGCTCGCTGTCACCGTCACTACACCATCAAGGAAGTCTGCGGGTGTTTGGAACGTGATCGAATTGCCGTTGGCGTTGCCCACTACGGTCCATCCGGACGGGTAGGTCCACGTGTAGGTGGCCGCGCCGGTCACAACGGGTACCGAGTACGTCACGGTGGTTTCCGTTCCAACGACCACTGGGCCGGTGATCGTGCCCACAGCACCCGGGCCAGTCGCCACCAGGTCGATGTCGAAGGTGCGTTTGATCACCGAGCTCCATTGGTCCTGGTTGTCCTTCAACTGGAAGTAGACATTGGTGTTACCGGTGGTTTCCCAGGTGCAGAATTCGATCTCGTCCACCACATCCCAGACCTCCACTTCGGGGTCGATGGCCATGGTGGTCATGTCATCCGGAAAGCCCTGCGAATCATCGCTCCAGTAGCGGAGCAGGGTGAGTTTCACCAGCGCACCGGACTCGATGTGTACGGTCCTTGTGAGAACAGCGCTCCATTGGCCTTGGTCATCCCGGATCCTGAAATGGACGCGATGCATACCCAGTTCAAGCCCGCTCACGCTGGGGTCGATGGTGATGTCGATGTTCTGCCCATCAGAGAAATCGAAAGGGATGCGCGTATCATCATCCTGGTCGAACCAGTACTCCCCGGAGGTCAAGGCCACGGTTGCGCCCGAAGCGATGTAGAAGCTGCGGCGGAGAACGCTGCTCCATGCTGCATTGGCATCGCGTAGGCGGAAGTGTACGCGGTGCAGGCCCAGCGACAATTGGTCCACGGGTATGTCGATCCCGGAGAGGTTGATACTGGTCCCGTTGGCCGGTACGTAGGTCCGTTCGCCGTCGTCGTCCTGTTCGTCGAGCCAGTGCTCATAGCCGACGATGGTGTTCTGTGCGCTCCCCCAGCCCGAGGCCAGGAGCACGAGCGCGGTCAACAAGTACCGCATGGCTCAGTCTTGTTGGGCCGAGGCTTTGATCGTCACGCCTTGGAGTGTGCCGTTCTCGGTACCGGTCGGAGTGGTCAGCTCTCGCCAATGCGGATTGAATGGAACCGAACCCTCTTTCCAGGGGTCGCCTCCACCGAAAAGGCCGAAATCAAACCCACTCCATGCGGTTGCGAGGTGATAGTCCGCGTAGAAGTCGAAATTGTTCCAATCGGTAACGGTCGCGCTCGGGAACGCGCCATTGGCTCCATTAAGTGGATAGTCGAATTCGTTGCCATTGGCTACCACGCCCACACCGAAGGTCACGCCGAAGCCAGCACCCGTACCCACGAATAGATTGTTCAGGTAGGTGCTCTGTTGATTGATGTTGTAGTTCGACCCCTGGTTCAACAGGAAGACATTGTTCTCGTATTGAACCCCTGAGCCGCCGCCGATGCTGGAGAAAAAGATGCAGTTCTCGAAGAGGCAGTCATTGCCGTTCAGAATGTCGTATACCTGTTTGATCGCTGAGTTACGGATGATTGAACCCTGCGCTTCGCCATTACTGAATCCGCCTCTGAAAACGCACTCGTGGATGTACGTGTCGTTGGCCATCGACCCGAATTGCCCGTTTCCGAGACCGAGTCCTTGAAATTCACATCGGAAGAACTTCACATCATTGACATCCGTTGATTCTATCGGCCCTGTACCGAATTGGACATCCACTTCATTTGTGAAAGCAATACCGTGGAATTCTGATCCTGAAGCATCGTTCTCGAGGAACCACTCCATGAACTGACCGCCAGCGATCTCGGTACGGCCGTTGTTGTTGTATGCAAGAGAGCTATCAGGGTGGATTCCCGTGCCGATCATGACCACGGGTGAACTGATCAGGATGTCGGAGGTCATGTTGTAGGTGCCCCCACCAAGCAGGATCGTGTCGGTTCCAGCTTCTTCAAAGGCTTCATCAAGTACGGCTTGAATGTTGCCGTCGTAGTAGAATTCCGAGGTCCCCGCATTCATCCGCGTGATCACTCCCTGCGCGCTAACCGCCCCGGCCAAAAGCCCGGCAGTAAAAAGTGTAAGTCCTGTTCTCATGGTACTGTTGTGGTTGGGTTGTTTTTCCGGCCCGT
>JADLAI010000225.1 GCA_020848295.1 Flavobacteriales bacterium | reverse complement strand
GCTTGAAGATCTCCACCTTCTGCCGGGCGAATTCAGCGCGGCGCAGGCGTCGGATCAGCTCCTCGGTCTTGCCACTGAACATGCTGCCGCAGATCACTTCGATCCAACCCTTGCGCGGGCCTCGGGGGCCGGTGTGTTCCAGGAACATCGGTGGTGATCGGCGCTGGGAACGGGCCGGAGCGTAATTTGGCGGGTGCGCGAAAATAGGGATCTTCGCACTGGCCCTGTGCCAATGCGGGCAAGACAGATGAGCAACGACAAGCCATTCCGCAAGATCGACGAATTGGTGACGGCCTTGTCCGCCGCGTGCGGACAGCTCGGCGCGGGTGCGCTCCAGCTGGATGGCCTCGAAACGGCCTGCACCGATGCGCGTGACCTGTACGAGCGTTTGGTGGTGCTCCGGCACAAAGCCCGTGAATCCGCGGCAGCTCCATCAGCGTCAACCGGGAACCGTATCCGCGAACAGGAAGCACCGACCGAAGAACCGGCACCCGTGCGGTTGGATACACGACCGGTAGCGGAACCGGCCTCGCGCCAGACCTCGTTGATCGATGCGATCGAGAGCACCGAACAGCGGAAAGACCAGGTGAAGGAGGATCCGAAGGCCCCCCGTACACCCTCCCTTGCGGAGAAGTTGGAGAAAGCTGCCGTGGGTGATCTGCACAAAGCCATCAGCCTGAGCCATAAGTTCTGGTTCGTGGCCGAGTTGTTCAACGGCGATCTGGGGGCATTTGAAAAAGGCGTGGAAAAGCTCAATAACTTCAAGAACCTGACCCAGGCCATGGAATACCTCGAGAACGAAGTGGTCGCGAAAGTGAAAGGCCCCGCGGACCCGGATGCGATCACCACCTTCACCGACCTGGTCCAACGCCGCTACCCATGATGTTCCGCCCCCTCCTTGCAGCTGGTCTGCTGGTGCCGCTTGGATTGATCGGGCAGGATGCCGACGGGGTGCGGGCCGAAGCACGCAAGTACATCAAGACCCTCACCTCGGCCGCCATGCACGGGCGTGGTTATGTGGAGAATGGCGATGGACTCGCCGCGGATTGGATCGCACAGCAGTTCACCCGGATCGGGCTGAAGCCCCTCAAGGCCGACTATTTCCAGCCCTTCCAGTTCAATGTGAACAGTTTTCCGGATAGCGTGAAGGTGAGTGTGGACGGGCAACCGCTGCAGTCCGGGATCGACATGATCGTGGATCCGGCATCGGGTTCTGCGAGCGGCACCTTCGGCCTGGTCCACCTCGTACCGGATGATGTGCTCGATCCCGCGCGGCGTGCCATGGCCATGGGCGTGCTCACGGGCCGTGCGGCCTGCCTGCATTTCCCTTCCACGACCAATGCGGATTCACTGCGCCTGTTCCGCGATGTGGAACAGGAACTCATGCGCTTTTGCCCCGTGGTGAAGCAGGTAGAAGACAAACTCACCTGGGGCGTGGCACAGGAAGCACGACCCTATCCACTGATCGAGGTGGCCAGCCCGATGCTCACCGATAGTTCGCAACAGGTAACGATCGATGTACGGAACCACCTGCTTCCGCGGCGCACCACGCGCAACGTACTGGGCTGGGTGAAGGGTCGTAGCAAGAAGTGGGTGGTGGTGGGTGCGCATTACGACCACCTGGGGCGCATGGGTCCGGATGCGCTCTTCCCCGGCGCCAACGACAATGCCAGCGGTGTGGCCATGATGCTCACCCTGGCCGAGTGGTTCGCCAAGCACAAGCCACGGTACAACATGCTCTTCGTGGCCTTCGCTGGAGAGGAGGCCGGCCTGGTGGGCAGCGAATGGTTCGTGGTGGACCGGCCGGTGGACCTTTCGAGGATCGTGCTGATGCTGAACCTCGACATCATGGGCACAGGGGATGATGGCATCACGGTGGTCAACGCCACCGCCCAGCAGGAGCGGTTCGATAAGTTGGTGGCGATCAACGAGGAGCAGAAGCTCTTGCCGCAGGTGAAGGCGCGTGGCCCCGCCTGTAACAGTGACCATTGTTCCTTTGTGAAACGCAACGTTCCGGCCTTGTTCGTGTACACCACGGGTGGCATTTCCGCCTACCACGATGTGCTGGACAAGGAGGAGACCCTGCCCCTCACCGAGTTCGCTGACCTCCACAGCCTGCTCAAGCAGTTCCTTACCACGCTCAAATGAGCACCGGTGATCCGGAAGGGGCGGAACGGGTACCGGGGGCCATGCCCACACGCTCTGCGCTCACGTTGGTGCCCACGCCGATCGGCAACCTGGACGACATCACCATTCGGGCCACCCATGTGCTGGCCGTCGTGGATGGTGTGATCGCGGAGGATACCCGTGTGACCGGACGCTTGTTGCAACACCTGGGCCTCCGGTGTCCGCTGATCCCGTTCCATACGCACAACGAACACCGTATGGTGGACCAGCTCCTCGGCCGGATGCGTGGCGGGGAGCGCTTCGCCCTGGTGAGCGATGCCGGCACACCGGGCATAAGCGATCCAGGATTCCTGCTGATACGTGCTGCGGTCCAGGCCGGGCTGACCGTGGAATGCCTGCCCGGGGCCACCGCATTCGTCCCTGCGTTGGTCAACAGCGCCTTGCCCTGTGATCGTTTCGTATTCGAGGGTTTCCTACCGGTGAAGAAGGGGCGCCGGACCCGCTTGGCGGCACTGCGCACTGAGGATCGGACCATGGTCTTCTACGAAAGTCCGCATCGGCTGCGGCGTACCCTGAGCGATCTGTGTCAGACCTTCGGTGGAGATCACCCGGCAAGCGTCTCACGCGAGATCAGCAAATTGCATGAGGAGACCCTCCGCGACACCCTGGCCGGGTTGGTGGCTCATTTTGAACACCATGAACCACGAGGTGAGTTCGTTCTGGTGGTCGGTGGCGTATCTTAGAGGCGTTTCGGATCATCTGGAATGCTTACTTTGTCAACACAATGGTGTTGATAACCCGGATTGGTCGGCAGCTGATCGGCGTGCCGTTACTGGCCTTACTGCTCTCGCAAGCAGCTCAGGCCCAGGCCTATTTACTGCACGACCCGGACACCTTCCTACAGAACAGGACCACGGATCCCAACAAGCCAATCGGCGAAGCTGTCGGGGAATTCGTGGACATCTTCCCGGTCATGGGGCAATGGACCCTGCTTTTCGAGAAGGATGGGGCGAAGCGCAAAGTGAAGTGCAAGGACATCTGGGGTTTCCTGTACAAAGGCGTGCTGTTCCGCATCAACGACGAGGGTCCCATCCCTGTACGCCTGATGACCGAAGGAGCGGTCTGTTATTACGAGAACGGCTTCGCTCATTTACGCATGGTACGGGATGGCCTTGAAGTGGCCACTTACGATGTGGGTAATGCGGCCTACTTGAGCAAGGACCTCAAAGGGCCGATCGTTCCCGCACGTTTCAAGGTGGATGATACCCGTTCCGTCTCCAGTCGCTTCCGAACGGAATACCCCATGCTGGAACCGTTATACCGCTGCATCGGGGAGGGCGAACAGATGGATCCGATCAGGCAGTGTGTGGTCGATTTCGAGAGTGGCCTCCTTGGTGATCGGTGAAACACGTTGAAGCCACCATGGCGGCCGGATCGACCATGCGGGCCTGGACCCTGATCGCGCATGGCGCCCCGGAACGGGTGCTTCGCCTTCAACAGCACCGAAGACCCGATCCGGCACCGGGTCAAGTGCGGATCCGTTGCGAGGGTTTCGGACTGAACTATGCTGACGTGATGGCGGTGCGCGGCCTGTATCGCGAAGCGCCGCCACTACCGAGCGTGCTCGGGTACGAGGTGGTGGGTGTAGTGGATGCGCTCGGAGAAGGGACCTCCCCGGCACTCCTTGGTCAGCGTGTGGTGGCCTTTGCCCGATTTGGCGGATATGCCGAGTACGCGGTCACCGACCAACGCGCACTCCTTCCGATCCCCCCAACGCTTCCCATGGGTGTGGCGGCGGCCATGGCGACACAAGGATGTACCGCATGGTATGCCGCCCGGATACTCTGCCCATTGCGCAAGGGGGAGCGTGTGCTCATCCATGCGGCAGCGGGTGGGGTGGGACAATGGCTGGTCCAACTGGCCTTGCATGCCGGGTGCGAGGTGTATGCCGTGGTCGGGGGGCGGATGAAGGCGGATCATTTGCATGCGCTGGGGGTCCAGCACGTGATCGATAGGCAGGTGTCCGACCCACACCGCGTCCTGCGTGAGCGGTTGGGAGGGCACCGGTTC
Organism: Flavobacteriales bacterium; assembly: GCA_020848295.1. Taxonomy (GTDB): domain Bacteria; phylum Bacteroidota; class Bacteroidia; order Flavobacteriales_F; family PHOS-HE28; genus PHOS-HE28. Next base: position 18,472 of record JADLAI010000225.1, on the reverse strand, counting down.
GATGTCTCCTTCAATGCGGTGGGCGGAAGCACTTTCACGGGGGACATGCGCCTGCTGGGCACCGGTGGACGCATCGTATTGTACGGCGGATCGCAACGCGCGGCCACGGGGACTTTCGGAACACTTCGGTTCGTGTGGCGCATGGGGCTTGTGGTCCCGATCCTCCTCATGATGCGCGGCCGGAGCATTCTCGGCATCAACATGCTCCGGATCGCGGAGCACCATCCGGACATCATCGCCGAATGCCTGGCCGGGATCAAGGCGGCGCATGATGGCGGTGGGTATGCCATCCACGTTCATGGGGTCTTCCATGCGGACCAACTTCCCGAAGCGTTGAAACTGCTGGCCTCGGGGAAAAGTTCGGGGAAGATCGTGGTGCGTTGGTAGTCCATCGTGATGGACCCGGATCGAAGCATCGGGTGATCGGCCTGCAGGTGATCCGAGCGGTTCCATCCTGGATCCTTCGATACCAGCAACGTTCCATCCGAAAGCGGTGGGATGGAACGTGCGGATCCATTCACGGACGGTTCGTTCGGTGTCGGATGGAGGGCCGTCCTCCACGGAGCTGATCGGAACTTTGGATCGTGTCGGAACAGGACGTTGAAACCGACACCCACGCACCCATGAGAACCAGCCTTCCACCCGTCCTTCTCGCATGTACAACGGTGTTCCCCGGTTGCTTCACGCTGACCGCGCAAGATGTACAGCAGGCTGATCTGATACCACCGCTCCATGCGTCCTGGCACATGCGGTCGCTACAGGAGGTCCCACCCATGCCCCTCGATGGGATCCCCACCATCTGGCCATTCGTCGAATTGATCGGGAACGATCTGTTCGGAGCCACCTATACCGTGCTGGAACCTTCAGCCGTGCCATGGTCGATGGCCTATCCAGGCACGGATCGGGTGCTGCGTCGCGAAGCGGACGAAGAGACCGGGGACTGTCATGTCCTTCTTGATATTGACGGGCAACGTGGCCTCGCGCTGGCAAGCGTTTGTGATCCGATCTCCACCGTCTTCTCACCTGGCTTACTTGTCGCAGCCTATCCTTTGGAACAAGGGATCTCAGTGACCCGCCCGTATTGCGCCACCTCGGTCAGTCCCACATCGCTCACCCCTTATTGCGGGGAGGTGGAGATGCTCTTTGTCGGATCCGGACTATTGCAGCTCCCCTTCGGCGAGTTCGATGATGCACGCTTGGTCCGAACGCGGCAGACCAAAGTGGATCAAGGTGATCCTTCGGATAGTACCATCACCGAGACACTGAGCTGGTTCGCACGTGGTATGGCCTACCCATTGCTCCAGTTCGTCACCTTGAACTATGCCAACGGAAGTCGGACGCGGTCCGGATGGATCCTGGATGAGACCTCCGTGGTGGGCTTTCAGGAAAGGACTACGACGCAGAAGTGCCGTGCCTATCCGGTCCCCTCTGATGGGGAGGTCTTCCTTGATCTACCCGGTGGTGGTGAACTGGAGGTCATCACCATGGATGGACGAACGATACACAGGGCTTCGATCCCTTCCTCTGCCACAACCGTACAGTTGGACCTTGGTGCATACCCTCCGGGGTCGTACCACGCGATCCTTCGGCACCAAGGGGTCGTCGAACACCTTGTTCTCATCCTGGAATGAACCCCAACGCCCAACCATTCATCCAATGGGCGGTATCCGACCAGGGATGGATGGTTCAACGGACTAATTTCACGCCCATGTCAACACGCACGATCGTCGCCCCTTTCATCCTCATCCTCTCGATCGTGTCCAGTGCGCAAGAAGTCCCCCTGTGGTTGCGTGCGCCCGCTATCAGCCCCGATGGGAAGACCATCGCCTTCTGTTACCAGGGCGATATTTGGCGGGTGCCGACCGAGGGGGGTGAGGCGGTGGCGCTCACGACGAACGAGGCATACGACCACACGCCGGTGTGGAGCCACGATGGGCGCCACATCGCCTTCTCGAGCACCCGGTATGGCAACGCTGATGTGTACATCATGGGGAGCATGGGTGGCCCCGCGACGAGGCTCACCTACCATAGCAACAACGAAGTACCGTCCGACTTCAGCCGTGATGACAAGCAAGTGCTCTTCTATGGCACAAGACAGGACGACCCACGCCACCAGCTCTTCCCCGTGGCCGGGTTCGGTGAGCTCTATGCGGTGCCGGCCATAGGTGGTCGGCCCGTGCAGGTGAGCACCATCGCCATGCAAGCTGCACGGTACGCCCCTGCTGGTGATCGGATCGTTTATCAGGATCGGAAGGGTTATGAGGACCCGCTGCGCAAGCATCACACCAGCAGCGTCACGCGCGACATCTGGACCTTCATGCCCGCAACGAATTCCTATCGCCAACTCACCACCTTCAAGGGCGAGGACCGTGATCCGGTGTGGAGCGAGGACGGCACATCGGTGTACTATCTGAGTGAGGAGAGCGGGTCGTTCAACGTGCATCGTATGGAGGCATCCGGTGGCACAAGCACCCAGGTGAGCCACATGACCGACCACCCGATACGGCACCTGAGCATAAGCAAGGAGGGGGTGCTCTGCTTCGGCTTCCGCGGGGAGCTGTTCACCATGAAGGAAGGCGGTGAGCCGCAGCAAGTACCCGTGCGCCTGAATACCGATGGGCGCTTCAACCCGGACCGGATCATCTCGGTCAACAAGGCTGATGAATTCCAGTTGAGCCCGAACGGGAAGGAGATCGTGTTCATCCACCGGGGCGAGGTCTTCGTCTCGTCGGTCGCCGAAGGCACCACACGGCGGATCACCAATACGCCCGAACAGGAGCGGAATGTGAGCTTCAGTCCGGACGGCCGCACGATCCTCTACGCCAGTGAGCGCTCACGCCCATCGAAGAACACGACCGCGGTCGGAGCAAGCTGGGACCTTTACACCACCAGCCTGACGCGCCCGGAGGAGAAGTACTTCTTCCAGGCCACCGTGCTCAAGGAGGAAACCCTGCTCGCCACACCCGCCGAGGAGTTCCAATGCGCCTACTCCCCGGATGGCAAGGAGGTGGCCTATCTCGAAGAACGCACCACGTTGAAGGTCCTCAACCTCGCCACCAAACAGACTCGTACGGTGCTTCCCGCCGAAAGGAACTACAGCTATGCCGATGGCGATCAGTCCTATGCGTGGAGCCCTGACAGCAAGTGGTTCGCAGTGAACTTCCTGAATCCCGAACAATGGATCAGCCAAGTGGGCCTGGTGAGGGCCTCCGGCGAGGGGTCCATCATCGACCTGACGCGGAGCGGTTATGGTGGGAATGCACCACGCTGGGCCATGGAAGGCAAGGCCATCGTGTACACGAGCGATCGGGACGGCATGAAGAACCATGCCAGCTGGGGCGGACAGGGCGATGCGTATGCCATCTTCCTGACCCAAGAAGCCTACGATGCATTCAAGCGAAGCAAGGAGGAGGCCGCGCTGCTCAAGGAAGCCCAAGAAAAGGAGGAGGGCGGCGAGGATAAGAAGGACGTGGAAAAGACCAAGGACAGGAAGAAGGGAGAAGAAGCGAAGGATGAACCGGTGGAACCGCTGCGGATCGATACCGAAGGGATCACCGAAAGGCGGGTACGCCTCACCCCCAACTCCAGTGCATTGAGCGGAGCCGTGTTGAGCAACGATGGAGAGAAGGTGTGGTACCTCGCCGCCTTCGAGAAGGGATCGGACCTATGGCAATATGAGGTGCGCACCAGGGAGACCAAGATCCTTCAGAAAATGGGCGAGGGTTGGGCTGGTGGCCTCATGCTCGACAAGGATGGCAAGAAACTCCTTTACATGGCCGATGGTGGAGTGGCTTGTTATGACACGGAGAAGAATGAGAACAAGCGCATCGGCATCAACGGGGAGATGGTGTTGAACGAAACGGCTGAACGGGCGTACCTCTTCGAACACATCTGGCGCCAGGTCAAGAAGAAATTCTATCGCGTGGACCTGCAAGGCGTCGATTGGGACAAGTACAAGGCCGAATACCAGCGCTTCCTTCCATACATCAACAACAACTACGACATGGCCGAGCTATGCAGCGAGCTGCTCGGCGAACTCAACGCCAGCCACACCGGTGCCGGTTATGGTGGAGATGAGGTACCCAACGCCGACGCGACCGCCTCCCTGGGACTACTGTACGAACCAGGTGGCGGTCCTGGCTTGCGGATCGCCGAGGTGTTGCCGAACGGTCCGGCCACCAAGGAGGGTTCGCGGATCAAGGCGGGCCATGTCATCGAACGGATCGATGGCGAAACCGTGGCCGCCGATACGGACCCGGCCCGCTACTTCAACCGCAAGGCAGGCCGTAACATGCTGCTCGATCTGTTTGACCCGAGGACGAACACACGTTGGGCACAGACCGTGAAGCCGATCACTCCGGGAGAGGAGAACCAACTGTTGTACAAACGGTGGGTGGAGCGTTGCCGCCACCTGGTGGACAGCCTCAGCGGCGGACGGCTTGGCTATGTCCACGTGGAGGGCATGGACGACCAAAGCTTCCGGGTCGTGTACGAAGAGGCCCTGGGCCGCTACCACGATCGCGAAGGTCTTGTGGTCGATACCCGATTCAACGGAGGTGGCTGGTTGCACGACGATCTGGCCACCTTCCTGAACGGGAAGACGTACATGCGCATGGAACCGCGTGGCCAGAAGTTGGGCACCGAACCCCAGTTCAAATGGCAGAAGCCGAGCGTGGTGGTGATGAGCGAGGGGAATTACAGCGATGCCCACATGTTCCCCGTCACCTACCGTGCCTTGGGCATCGGGCAGTTGGTGGGCATGCCAGTGGCAGGCACGGGCACTGCGGTCTGGTGGGAGGGACTTCAGAACAACATGTGGTTCGGGATCCCGCAGGTGGGCATGATCGACAACAACGGTAACTACCTGGAGAACCAGCAACTGGAGCCCGATGTGATGCAGGCCCTGGATCCCGCTGCCGTGATCAGCGGCCGCGACCAACAACTGGAGGCGGCGGTGAAGGCCTTGATGCCGTGATCCCCCGCTCGTGGCACCTACTTTTGCGGCATGGCATCGCCGATCCCGCCCGAACTGCAACCGCTGCCGTTCGCGTCGTGGGGCCTTGGACTGAGGCGACCTTTGGTGATCGCCGGACCCTGTAGTGCGGAAAGCGAGCAGCAGGTGTTGGACACCGCGCACCGCATCGCCGCCACGGGGAAGGCACAGGTCTTCCGCGCCGGGATCTGGAAACCAAGGACACGCCCCGGAACCTTCGAGGGGATCGGTGAGGCGGGCTTGCCATGGCTGGCACGGGTGAAGAAGGAGACAGGACTGCTCACCATGGTGGAGGTGGCCACGGCGGGCCATGTGGAAGCCGCGCTGAATAGCGGGATGGACATGTTGTGGATCGGTGCACGCACCACACCGAACCCCTTCAGCGTGCAAGGGATCGCCGATGCCTTGCGCGGGGTGGATGTGCCTGTGTTCGTCAAGAACCCCATCAACCCGGACCTCCAGCTTTGGATCGGAGCACTGGAGCGCTTACAACGCAGCGGACTGCGGCGGCTGGCGGCCATACACCGGGGCTTCTCCTGGTTCGATCACACCCCCTACCGCAACAGCCCGATGTGGGAGTTCCCCATCCGGCTGAAGGCAGCATTCCCGGACCTCGAACTGATCGGGGATCCCAGCCACATCGGCGGCGACCGGACCTTGTTACCGGGTATCGCACAACATGCGCTGGATCTTGGGTTCAGCGGGTTGATGATCGAAGTGCATGTCGATCCGGACTTCGCTCGTAGCGATGCCGATCAACAACTGACACCGCAAGCGTTCGAGGAGATGATACGGGGTCTCACATTCCGCCAGGCCCAACCCACGGTGGGGATGAGGGACCGGCTGGCCGAATTGCGCGGGTTGATCGATCGGATCGATGAGGAGATCGCGCACAAGATGGCCGCACGCATGGAGTTGGCCGCACGCATTGGCGATCACAAACGTGCCCACCAGGTCGCGATCATGCAGCCGGCACGGTGGGAGTGGATCATGACCCGCCTGCTCCACATGGCACCCGACCTTGATCTGAGCGAGGGTTTCGTTCGGGAGTTCATGGATGCCGTCCTTCGGGAGAGCATCCGGCGGCAGACCATGGAAGGGGCGGTAACGGCTCCGGGCCCGACGGCAGGATCGCAAGCCACTGATGGTGAAGGGCTGGACCAGGGATAGCCCGATCGTTTACCTTTCGCCCACCTGCAAGGAACCAGTACCATTTCAAACCACAACCAGAACATGCGAGAACGCTACGCCCTATTCCTCCTGTTGGCTGTTGGCACCACCACGGCCTGGTCACAATTGAGCTTCACCAATGCCTCGGACCGCAAGAGCACCGTTACCGCCAGCGGGGGGTGCATGGGTGTGGTGGACATGAACAACGATGGGCTGGATGACATGGCCATCCTGCACAACTCGCGCATCTTCCAGGTCGATTACCAGAATTCCGACGGGACCTTCACCCTGGTGGACTACGGGACCGTAAGCAACTCCAGCCAATGGGGATGGGCCATCGGCGACATCGACAACAATGGCCACAAGGACATGGTGAGTGGAGGGAATTACGACGGCACCCACTATGTGCGTGTGAACGCGGTGGGCGACGGCAACCTCATCAACCTGACAGGGCCTAACGTGTATACCCAGGCCATGAGCATAGGCGACATCGACAACGATGGGCGGCTCGATGCCTTCGTATGCAATGATGTAGGACCGAACAACCTCTGGTTCGCCAACACGAACGGCGACCTGGTGTCGAACAACAGCTACATCAACTGGGCCACCTCCCCCTCCTCCGACATGAGCGGCAACTACGGAAGTTGTTTCACCGACTTCGACAGTGACGGTGACATCGATCTGCACATCGCCAAGTGCCGCCAAGGGGTGAACGACCCCAATGACCCACGCCGCTGGAACCGTTTGTTCGTGAACGATGGGTCCAACAGCTATTCGGACCAAGCACCAGCCTACAACCTCCAGATCCGCAACCAGACCTGGACCGCCGATTTCGGGGATTACGACAACGATGGCGACCTGGACATGGTGGCCACCAATCACGACGCGACCATTCAGCTCTTCGAGAATGTGAACAACACCACCTTCGTGGACGTGACCGCAGGGTGCGGCATGGAGTACAACGGCTTCTTCCTGCAGAGCAAGTTCGCCGACATGGATAATGATGGTTTCCTGGATGTGCTCATCGCAGGTGGCGACGAGCATTTCTTCAGGGGCAATGGCGACGGCACCTTCACCCGGATCACCGACCTGTTCCCGGCCGGCCGCGACATGCACAGCTTCGCCACGGGCGACCTGAACAACGACGGCTTCCTGGACGTTTTCGCGAACTATGGAACGGCCTACGTGACGCCTGATCCCGGACAGCCCGATCGCCTGTGGATGAACGACGGGAACGACAACCATTGGTTCACCGTGCGCCTCAAGGGGACCGTGAGCAACCGGGATGCCGTCGGCACCCAGGTACGTATCGTAGGCCCCTGGGGCACCCAGGTGCGCGAAGTGAAAGCGGGCGAGAGTTATGGCATGGTCACCACCTTCGCCTGCAACTTCGGTCTGGGTGAGCACACCACCATCCCTACGCTCATCATCCGATGGCCGAGCGGGATCGAGGAGACCTTCAACAACCTTCCAGCGGACCAGACCGTGACGGTGATCGAGAACACCTGCATCAGCCCGGTGGCCACCATCAGCACCGAGACCGCGCCGATCATCTGCGGCAATGGTGATGCGCTCACGTTGACCGCCAACGACGGCTTTGACTATACCTGGAGCACCGGCGAGACCACCCGCGAGATCGAAGTGACCGAGAGCGGCGCCTATACGGTGACCATCGATGCAGGCAATGGCTGCACCGGTACCACCAGCATTTTCGTGCAGGAAAGCCCCGATGAGACACCGACGGTCACCGTGACGGGCCTGCTGCCAAGCTGCGAGGGCGAGCAGATCCAACTCACATCCTCCACGGCGGCATCCTATAACTGGAACAATGGCGCTGGCAACGGTCAGTCCATCGCCGTCACCACTCCGGGATCGTACGCCGTCACCATCGAGGGTGTATGTGGTCAGTTCACCAGCGCAGCGGTCGAGGTGGAGTTCCTGGATGCCCCTGATGCACCGGAGGCATTCGGCGCCAGCATCCCGCCTAACACCAGCGCCTCGTTGTCCGCCAACGGCGATAACATCCAGTGGTACGATGTGGCCACGGGTGGGACGGCCATTGCCACGGGCAATACATTCATCACCCCGGACCTGAACACGGATATGACGTACTGGGTCTCCGCTTCCACCGAACACGGTGGCGATGTGGGTTTTGGCGGCGCCACGAACAAGACCAACAACGGGATCTACCATACCAACGCCGACAACTACCAGCTGTTCACGGCCTATTCGGACATGATCATCAATAGCGTGAAGGTCTACGCCAACAGTGCCGGTAACCGCACGATCGCCGTGGTGCACCAGGGCAATGGCAGTACCATCGCCACCGGCACGTTCATGATCCCCAACGGCGAAAGCCGTGTGGAGTTGGATTTCGTTGTGCCAGAAGGCGGCCCCTACGGTTTGCGCGTGGTGGGCGGCAACCCTGGCCTCTGGCGCGACGGACAGGGTAGCAATCCGAGCTATCCGTACGCGCTTGGCGACCTGGGTGTGATGACGAGCAGCACTGCTTCGGGATCCAATGCGACCCAGTACTACTACTTCTTCTACGACGTGGAGGTGAGCAGCCCGAGTACGATGTGCGAAGGCCCGCGTACCGAAGTGGTCGTGAACCTGGCGCCGACAGGGATGGCCGAGGATGGCAAGAACAGCACGTTCAACCTATGGCCGAATCCGACCAGCGGCCTGCTCACGATCGACCTGGGCGGGATCAATGGTCCGGTCACGGTGGAGTTGACGGACCTGGCCGGTCGTACCGTGCAGCGCACCGGTCTTGATCAGGTGCAAGGTGGAAGGGCCACCCTGGATCTTGGTGGCCTGGCCCCAGGTGGATACACCATCACCATACAGCACGCAGCGGGTCGCGCGATGGGGCGGTTGGTCCGTCGTTGATCCCACAAGGAGGTTGAGGGGGCCGTCTCAAATGGGGCGGCCCCCTCGTTCTTCCCGGATCCCGGCCGAGGTCCTGGAGACGAGTCCTCGACCCTCGGGATCCTCCAAGGCTTCTGACAGGGCCCCTGCCTTGCTGTAACCCATTGGAACGGCACAACGTTTGAATGCACCAACCACCTGATCCCATGCGTTACCTGAGACCCGTTCCCTACTTCCTCCCGTTGGTCCTGTTGTGCTCCTGTGTGAAACCTGCCCAGGAGGTGGCCGAGGAGATCGGTCTTGCCCCAAGTGGATGTGGTTCGGATGGGGCGCGGGTACAAGTGGATCTGGATGGTTCCTCTTTCTGCGCCGATGCGCAGATCACCGCGATCGCCGATGGCTCATCGGCCATGATCACCGGTATTGGCCTCCTGGGCAGCACATTCACCATCCAACTCGACACGCTCGGAGTTGGTGTACACACCATTTCCGAAGTGGCTAACGCCATCGTGTTCGCCCAAACGGGCACACCCTACATCACCGTTGGCGACAGTTCCGGCGTGGTGACCATCGACCAACATGATGCCAGCACCGGTCGCTTGAAAGCGCACTTTCAGGCCAGGGTGGTCAATGAGATGAGCGGCACATCCAAACCGATCAGCGGTTCGGTGGATGTGACCTGCTTGCAAGCCGACTGAACCGGGCATCCCCCTTCGGGCCTTTCGCGTCGCATTCGATCGTTCTTCTGCCTTTGCGGTTCGTCGGTCGATCCGACGCCTCCCCCTCATTGGACCGCTTATACCCTTTCGCTTTATACCCTTTCGCCATACCGAGGCACCTGAAGACGCGCCGCTATTTTTCCGTGTGACGATACGGCAAGGTCGCTGCGTAGCGGGGCCTACAGGGCGATCGGGCCGGAGATACCCTGTGCAAGAAGAGCAAGTGGATCGGTCGATATGGAATGCGTGGATGGTATAAGGGGCGGAATTCCCGGATCAGCTCGCCAAGGGTGCGTAAATTGCACCGATGCCACCAAGGGAAGGCATACGGATCGTACTCATCGGTGTTGGAGCCACGGGATGCGCCTTGTTGCCGTTGATCTCCGCGTTGGAAGTGACGCACATCAGGTTGATCGATGGGGACACGGTGGAGTCCGGTAACCTTGTCCGTCAGCGCCTCTTCGCGCGCGAGGATGTCCAACGACTGAAAGTGACCGCGGCCATCGAACGCATCCATCCAGTGGCCCCTGGGATCGATTGGGATCCGGTTGCGCAGTTCATCGACATGGCCAACATCACACGACACCTGTCGGATGCGGATGTGGTCGCGGATTGCACGGACGACCTTGTCGCACGGAGCCTGATCGAACGGACCGCCCGCGACCTGAATATCCCGCTGGTAAGCGGTGCCGTACACGGCCGTCAGGTACAGGTGATCACCTGGCATGGTGCGGAACACGACCGGCGTCGGGCTGGATTCTTCCTGGGTCGCGCATCGGAGGATCAGCTCGGCTGCGACATGCAACGGGTCCCGGCTCCGGTGACCACGTTGACAGCATCGCTAATGGCCTTGCGCATCGCGGACCTGCTGGAAGGTGGTGATGGCCTTGCTGGTGTGATGGACCTGGTGGATACCAGGAATGGCCGGTGGATGCGCCTCATGGGTCCGGAGGCGGGGGAGTTCCTGGATACGCCGATCATCCCCGACCATCGCGCATGAACGAGCTCACCATCGCGCTGCTCCTGGCCCTCGTAGCTTTCCTGTACGCCAGTGTGGGACATGGCGGTGCCAGTGGATACATCGCCGTGATGACCTTGCTGGGCTTCGCCCCGGAAGTGGTACGGCCCACGGCCTTGACGTTGAACCTCTTCGTGAGTGCCATGGCCTTCGCACAATTCACACGTGCCGGTCACTTCCGCTGGCGTCTCTTCTGGCCCTTCGCTGCCGCCTCGATGCCGATGGCCTGGATGGGCGCACGCATCCACCTGGACGTGGTGGTGTACAAACGTATCCTGGCCGTGTGCCTGCTGATCGCCGTGGGGCGTTTGCTCGGCTTCTTCGGTGGTGGTGATGAGCGGAAGGCCCCACCGGCGCTGGCGGTGGCATTGGCCATCGGGGCGGTGCTCGGCCTGATCTCCGGGATGATCGGCATCGGAGGTGGCATCCTGTTGAGTCCGCTCCTGCTCGTCTTTGGCTGGAGTACGGCGAAGGAGAGCGCTGCGGTGAGCGCGGCCTTCATCTTCGTGAACAGTGCGGCCGGTTTGGTGAGCCTGGCCTTCGCCAAGGGACTGGGCTTCTTTGGCAATGAACACCTGATCTGGATCTCGGCGGCCCTGGTCGGCGGTTCATTGGGTGCCTATGTGGGAGCACGGCACTTCAGCCAGTTACGACTGCGCCAGGTGCTCGGGGCCGTGCTCTTGTTCGCATCGTTCAAACTGTTCTTCGCATGATCGCAGTAGAGGAGGCCCGTCGGATCGTCATGGCTCACGTGCCGGTCATGAAGCCGGTCGTTCGTGGGCTTGCCGACGCGTTGGGCGGTTACGTGGCATCGGATGTGATCGCACCGAACGACCATCCCCTGTTCGACATGAGCGCTGTGGATGGCTACGCCTTCACCTATACGAAGGAACCGGGACCGTTGACGATCGATGCCACCATCGCAGCGGGCGATACGGTGGGTAGCGCGATCGAACGGGGCGGGTGCGCGCGCATCTTCACCGGTGCGATGTTGCCTGGCGGGACCGATACCGTGGTGATGCAGGAGTTCGTAACGGTGAATGCAGGCACCATCACCCATACTGACCAAAGGCTGGTACAAGGAGCGAATGTGCGGTATAAGGCCGAGCAGCTGAAACAAGGGGAGGTGGTGCTACCCAAGGGCACCTGGGTCACCCCGGCGGCGATCGGGTTGCTCGCCTCGATCGGGGTGCGCGAAGTCCCTGTCATCGCGGCACCTGATGTCGCTGTCCTCGTCACAGGCGATGAGTTCGTCAGGGGAGGGGTGTTGCTTCCAGGGCGCATCTTCAGTAGCAACGACCACATGATGGATGCCTGTTTGCGCACCTTCGGGGCTGTACCGCACACCACGCACGTGGCCGATGACCTGGGAACAGTGGTGCAGGCCATCGAACAAGCGGGTCAGGATCACGGAGTGATCATCACCACCGGCGGTGCATCCGTGGGCGACCACGACCTGATCCATGAGGCCGTGCTCCGTGTCGGGGGTACGATCCACTTCCATGGGGTGGCTCAAAAGCCGGGAAAACCGATGCTGTTCGCCACGGTCATGGGCAAGCCTTTCTTCGGTCTTCCGGGGAACCCACGTGCGGTGCTGGTGCTCTTCCATGAATACGTACTACCCTTCCTGAAGGCCCTCCGGGGCGCAAGTGCCCCATTCCCGGTTGCGGAACATCTGCCGCTCACCTCGGAGATCCGCGTGAAAGGGGAACGTGCCGAGTTCAGGGCTGCCCGGGTCCAGGGAGGTGCCGTGGGATCCCTGGCGGATGAGGGTTCGCACATGCTCCGATCCCTTATTGAGGCCAACGCGATCGTGTACCTGCCCGCTGACCGCCGCTCCTGGCAGGCAGGTGACCTGGTGGAGGTCCATTACCTGCCAAGATGATGGAGGAACCTGCAGGGGCGGTGCGAACCGGTGTTCATGCGGATCGGGGCTGGGCCGGGGTCGTGTTGGCTGGCGGACAAAGCAGCCGGATGGGCCAGGACAAGGCATTGCTCCCATTCGAAGGGAAGCCATTGCTGGCGCACGCGATCGATGTGTTGCGCCCCCACACGGATGAGGTCATCGTCATCGGCGATCCGGTGAAATACGACCAATTCGGCATCCTCACCCTGGCCGATGACATGCCGGGTTCAGGACCATTGGGGGGTGTGCTCACGGCGATCCGCTACGCATGGTACGACCGCCTCATCGTCCTGGGGTGCGATATGCCGCGGATCACAGCACAACTCCTATTGCACCTGAAGGCCTCCTATCAGGAGGGCGACCATGCGGTGGTCCCCCAATGCGATGGCCATCTCCAGCCCCTCGCAGCGATCTATGGTCGGGGATGCCGTACGGTATTCGCGGATCAGCTATCCAAGGGTGATCGTAGCATGGCCGCAGCGATCGAACGGGTCCGGACCCGATATATCCAGGTCTGCCCGGGAGAGGAGAGCTGGCCGGAGGACCTCTTCCGGAACATCAACACTCCATACGATCTTTGAACCATGGAAGTCCTCTTGTTCGGTTCCATCGCGGAAAAGGCCGGGGCCTCGATCTTACGGGTCGAGGCAGGTAGCATGGAACAGTTGCGCACGGAGCTGCTCATGCGCATACCGGAATTGAAGGAAATGCGTTATGCCATCGCCGTGGACAAGCAGGTGGTCCATGCGGACCGTGAGCTCAAGGGCACCGAGGAGATCGCGGTATTACCTCCATTCGCCGGCGGATGAGCAACACAGGATCGCATAAGACGCGGGAAATCTTCGTCGAAGGCCCCATCGGCCCGGCCTTCATCGCCGAGAGCATCGCCAAACACAGCACGCGCACGGACATCGGCGGCCACGAGATCTTCCTGGGCCAAGTGCGGGCGGATGCTACCGATATCGGCAGCATTGGCGCCATCGAATACACCGCCTACCGCGACATGGCCAACGAACAGATGATCGTCATCCGCGAAGAGGCCTTCGCGCGATGGCCCATCACGTGCCTGCATGTGTACCACAGCTTGGGTACCATCCAGGCAGGCGAACTCTGCTTCTTCGTCTTCGCCTCCGCGCCGCACCGCCGCGAAGCCCGCGAGTCCGTGGCCTTCGTCACCGACGAGGTGAAGAAGCGCCTTCCCATCTTCGGCAAGGAGATATTGTCGGAAGGCGGGCACCAATGGAAACGCAATTCGTGACCCTGCCCATCACCTTCGCCCGCTTTCCATGATCGACATCACCCACAAGCCCACCACCCTGCGCGAGGCCATCGCCGAAGCCACCGTGATGGTCAGCTCCGCGGCCACCATCGCTGCCGTGAAGGAGCGCCGCGTACCCAAGGGCGACGTGCTGGAGGCCGCACGCATCGCGGGCCTCTTCGGCGTGAAGCGCACCGCCGACCTGATCCCCGACTGCCACCCGCTGCCGGTGGAGCACACAGAGGTTTCCTGCGAGGTGCAGGACATGGCCATCGTGGTCACCGTGAAGGTGCGCACCATTTACCGCACCGGCGTGGAGGTGGAGGCCATGCACGGCGCCAGCGTGGCCGCCCTCACCATCTACGACATGCTCAAGCCCATCGACAAGGGCATCAGCATCGAGCGCATCCGCCTGCTGGCGAAGAAGGGCGGCAAGAGCGATTGGAAGGATGCGTTCGACAAGGCCCCACGCGCGGCGGTGCTCGTCATCAGCGACAGTGTTTCAGCGGGCAAGAAGGAGGACAAGGCCGGCCTGGCCATTGCGGAGCGGCTGAAACGGATCGGGGTGGAAGTGGCCGCACAGGGCTTGGTGCCCGATGAACCGGAGCACATCGCGACCCAGGTCAAGGACTGGTCCGCGCAAGGCATCGACCTCATCCTCACCACCGGCGGCACGGGCCTCTCCCCGCGCGACCGCACGCCCGAGGCCATCGCACCCATCCTGGACCGTGAGGTGCCCGGCATCATGGAGGCCGCTCGTCGCTATGGCCAGGATCGCATGCCGCTCGCCATCATGTCCCGTGGCATCGCCGGTATGATCGGCCGCACCTTGGTGATCACCCTGCCCGGCAGTACCCGTGGCGCGCAGGAGACGATGGATGCGCTGTTTCCCTTCATACTGCACGTGGTGAAGGTGCAGGAGCACGCATTCAGGCACGGAATGTAGTGTCGGCGACCCATGGCCTCGTGATCCACCGGGCTGGTACCTTCGCCGCATGATCAACGGCAAGGAGGCCATGGTGGAGGAGTTCGTGCTCCATCGCATCGGCACGGGCGGCATGACCAGCATCCTCAGCGACTACAGCGCCGTGCTGCAAGGCCCCGAGGAACAGGAATTCCTGCGGAGGCTTTTCCTCAAGCCGTTCAACGGGGTGGGGGAGACCCATGCCTTCGCCACGCGCGAGGAGGGCGGAACGAACGACCTGCAGGAACTGTGTGCCGAATTGCAGAAGGGCAAGGAACTCGTGGCCGTGTCGCGGGCCATGGCCAAGCAGCTCATCGAGGTGGCCCAAGAGCACGAGGTGCGCACCGGCGACCTGTTCGTGGTGCGCTTCCATGGCGTGGAACTTGGCGGGGCCCGCCTGGACGCGGTTGGCCTGTACAAGTTCGATGACAAGGAGGTGTTCCTGGAAAGCCGTGCTGAAGCGAACGGGCTGAGCATGCACCTCAAACGCGGACTGGGCGGTCGCAAGCCCGATCAGGCCCTGTTGGTGCTCTTCACGCCGGAGGAGCCCACCCTGCTGGTGATCGACGATGATGCCCGCAGCGGGTTCTGGCAGCAGGCGTTCATCGATCTGCGGGCGAAGCAGGACCATGTGAACAGCACACGCAACCTGCTGGAGATGACGCGCACCTTCATCACCGAACAACTGCCGCAGGACTACGAGATCCCGAAGGCGGATCAGATCGACCTGCTGAACCGCTCGGTGCAGTACTTCAAGGAGAATACCGCCTTCGACCGTACTTCGTTCGCCAAGGAGGTGTTCCAGAGCGAGGAGGTGATCGGGTCCTTCGATCGGTTCGGCGACCGCTTCAAGGAGGAACGAGCCGTGGACCTGGACGATCGCTTCGAGATCAGTGCCCATGCAGTGAAACGCCAGGCCCGCGTGTTCAAGAGCGTGCTGAAACTGGACAAGAACTTCCACATCTACATCCACGGAGACCGTGAGAGGATCGA
This sequence comes from Flavobacteriales bacterium, assembly GCA_020848295.1. Taxonomy (GTDB): domain Bacteria; phylum Bacteroidota; class Bacteroidia; order Flavobacteriales_F; family PHOS-HE28; genus PHOS-HE28. Next base: position 2,580 of record JADLAI010000225.1, on the reverse strand, counting down.
ACGGGGGGTGGACGAGAACGGGCGGAAGTACTACAAGATCTACTACGACCAGGAAGCCTGAGGCCACACCCTGATCACCGAAGCATCCCGGAGGCGGTGCGTACCGCAGTGCCTCCGTGGTCTTCTCTCACCCACCGATGCTCACCATCGGCCGCGCACTCAGGTCGTGCAGCACCTCTTCCTGTTTCTCGGGCCTGAAGGGTGGAAGGCCGCCCAGCATGGCGTGCTTCGCGAGCACATTAGCCTCGATCAGTGGCGCAATATCCTCACCGCGCCTTAGGGCCGCGAGCAGGTCGGTCTCCTCACGCGCGAAGAGACAGTTGCGCATTTTCCCCTCGGCGGTCAATCGCAACCGGTCACAGCTGACGCAGAAGGGCTCGGTCACGGTGCTGATCACGGCGAACGTGCCTTTCCAACTCGGTACGCGGTAGGCCTTGGCGGTGCTGTGCGGGTCGTCGGTAAGCTTCTCGTAACTGTGTACGCTGCCGATGTGGCCGAGCATCTCGGAAAAGGTGTACACCCGATCGCGTCCCCAGCCATTACCGGCGAACGGCATGAACTCGATGAAGCGCACATGGATATCCCGGTCGCGCGTGAATTCCACGAACCGCAGGAGTTCATCGTCGTTCACCCCTCGCATCACCACCATGTTCAACTTCACCCGTAGGCCACGCTCCAAGGCCAACAGCACATTGTCAAGTACGATGCCATGACCATTGCGGCGTGTGATCTGCTTGAAACGCTCCGCATTGAAAGTATCCAAGCTTACGTTCAGACTGCGAAGCCCTGCACCGATCAGGTCGTCGAGGTGCTTATGCAGGTTCATGGCGTTGGTGGTGAGCCCGACGGACACGCCCAGGCCCACCATGTCGCGCACGATGTCCACCACATCGGGCCGCACCAATGGTTCGCCGCCTGTGAGCCGGATCTTGGTGATGCCGTACCGTTCCGTGAAGAGCCGAGCGATGGTGGCGATCTCCTCCCGCGTCATCAGCTCCTCCCGCCGCAGGAAGTGCTGGTCCTCCGGCATGCAGTAGGTGCAACGCAGGTCGCACTTATCCACCACACTGATGCGTAGGCTGCGGTGTGTGCGGCCGTGCTGATCGATCAGGGACATTCCAAGACCAAAGGAACGACAATACGGCCCGTTTCAACGGTGAAACCTCATCGGTGAACGCGACGTACAATGATCAAACGACATACCGCGGCTTGCTCCCAGCCTTGGTCCAACCTGACGTGAACCATGAGAAACGGAACTGATCATTCCGGATGGAGCAGCACCATGTGTGCATTCATCCTGTATTTCACCGTACCTGCCACCGGGAGCGCCCAATCGGGAACGATCGATCCTGCGTTCAGTCCTGGTGGTGGGGCCAATAACCGGGTATTCGCCATGGCCCAGCAGCCGGACGGTAGACAAGTGCTCGGAGGCAGCTTCACCAACTACAATGGCACGGCGATCAACCGGCTGGTACGGGTCACCCGCACCGGCCTGTTGGATAACACCTTTTCCACCGGTACTGGACCGAACGGCCAGGTCACAGCGATCGCGGTGGACCATTCCGGCCGGATCCTGATCGGCGGAAGCTTCAGTATGTACAACGGGGTGCAGCGGGCTCGACTCGCTCGTCTCAATACCGATGGCACACTGGATGCCAGCTTCGATATCGGGACCGGTATGGCGGGTGGCGTGGTCAATGCCATCGCTGTTCAGCCCGATGGCAGGGTGGTGGTCGTCGGTGCCTTCTCGGGTTTCAACGGTTCCCCACAGAACAAGGTGGTCCGCTTGCACCCGGATGGTAGCCGCGATGCTTCCTTCAATACCGGGACGGGCCCGAACAATACGGTCTATGCGGTCTCGATCGATGCGGATGGTCGCACGCTCATCGGTGGCGCTTTCGCCACCGTGAATGGCGTCTCTCGGCCGGGCATCGCCCGGCTTACCACCACCGGCGCCGTGGATGCCTCCTTCGATCCCGGCGCTGGAGTGAACAATTCGGTTTACGCGATCGCACAGCAACGCGATGGCCGGATCCTCATCGGTGGCGTATTCACCAATTACAACGGTTCCACACCGGCGGGCCGGATCGCACGGCTGCACCGGGATGGGAGTTACGATACCAGCTTCAATACAGGTACCGGCTTCAATAGCTGGGTGTACACACTCACCCTCCAGGGCGATGGCAAGGTGTTGGCCGGTGGTGATTTCACCAGCTACAACGGCAGTGGCCAGAACCGGCTCGTTCGATTGAACACCAATGGTTCGGTGGATGCGAGCTTCATGGTCGGTAGTGCTTGTAACAACTGGGTGTATGCGATCACCTGGCAGCCGGAAGGTAGGGTCACGGTCGCCGGGGGGTTCACCGTGTTCAATGGTACGGCCATCAACCGCTTGGTCCGCCTCACCTCTGCTTGCGATGAGAACGTACAGTTGACCGTGGAAGCCGATGCCTTTGGGTCACAGACCGGTTGGGAGCTGCTTGGTGAAGGCTTCACCTATCCCATCTGTAGCGGGGCTGGCTTCGCGAACTCCACCGAGACCACCGTTTCGTGCTGCGTACCATACGGCCCCCTACGACT
>JADLAI010000224.1 GCA_020848295.1 Flavobacteriales bacterium | reverse complement strand
TGAGCGTGTCGGAGGTATTCTGGCACTGCACATAGGTCTCGTTGAAGACGCGGAACACGTTCAAGGAGTCCACCGGATAGGGACCGAAGGTGTGTGTACCCGCGCCGAGCCCGGTCTGCGCTTCGCCGTTCACCAGGTTCGTCGCCGTAAGCGTTTGTTCGCCTCCGGTCGCCGTTACTTCAACTTCAACACTGTAGCTCCGGCTGGTGCACTCGGGCACCACGGTGTAGGTCACCTCCGGGCTTGCGCAATCCAGGCAGTACACGTTCCACTCCCAAGGATCGAATTGAGCCGATCCACACTGCACGCTGCCATCAGAGCTCATTTCCATGTACAGGTTGGTCCCCGTGGCCGTTACATCAACGGTGGCATATTCCGGTGCCGGATCAGTGAGCGCACTGCCGACCGGTCCGAGATGGCGACGAGCCGTGGCCGTATGCTCGAATAGGAGGTCACCGGTATTATCCGGGCCATCATAGATCCGCAGATCGTCGTAGTTGCTGCTTTCGATGGTGCCTCGAACGAAGGTGAGGCGCAGCGTAGCGTTCGCCCCTGCACCATTCAACTCGTACGCCCATGCGTGCGAGTCGCTGGCCACGTAACAGTACGTCTCCACCAATGTCGGTCCGGGGCATTCGATCAAGGTGGGGCACAGCGGATTCACCATGGTTCCACTGTACACGTTGCAGAGGGAGTTCGCGTCGTTCACGATGGTCACATCCACCTCCGTTCCCGATACGAATGGTCCGATCTGGTAGGTGCCGGTGGCCGTGATGTCCAGGGTGTCCTGGCTGGCCGTGGTGGTCAGCTGCGGCATGGGGTCGGTGCCCAGGTCGGTCACGTTCACATCGATGAAGTACCGGAAGCTGTCACAGTCCTGTACGATATCGAAGGTGGCCGTTGGCGGCACACAATCCAGGCAGGAGACACGCCAGGCCACCTGTTCGGTGGTGCCGCCATCCCCACATGAAGTGAAACCGTTGGCCTTGACACGGATCGTGAGGCGATGCTCTGCGTTGGTGGTGTAGAAGAAGACACCTTCGAGCATTTGGTCCGTGCCCTGGAAGAGGAGCGGGGAATTGATGCTGCCACCGTCGTAGATCATCACGCTATCACCGAAGAAGAGCTGGCCACCATCGAAGAAGACCGCCAATGGGTAAGTACCGGTGCCCATGTAATAGTACCGCTCATCGGCCCAGTTCGCATAGCAGGTGCTATCGAGCACTTCCGTGCCGCAATCGATCAGCAAGGGACAGGTGCCCGTGGTGGTGATGTTGCCCAGTGGCACATTGCACAATGCACTGCCGGGATGCACCACGGTCATGTTCACCGTATCGCTGATCGAGAAGGGGCCGATATCCACGATGCCCAGGCCCACGTTCGTTACGGTTTGAGGGTCGGTCCCGTTGATCGTGTAGCTCAGGTCCAATGCGGTCGCATCGCCCAACGCGGTCACATCCATCTGGATCGTGAACTGGTCGTTCGGGCAATCATCAACCACCGTGTAGTTCACTATGGGCAGTTCACAATCCAAGCAGATGACCTCCCACTCCCAGGCGTCGAACTCGAACGAACCGCACTGTACGCTGCCATCGGAGGTGAGTTCCATGTACAGGTCCGATCCTGTGGCGAACACATCCACCGCATAGTACGTCGGGTTCGGGTCGATGAGGGCGCTGCCCACCGGACCTAAATGCCGTCGCGCGGTGGCGGTATGTTCGAAGAGCAGGGTACCCGTGTTGTCCGGGCCATCGTAGATCCGCAGTGAATCGAGGTTACTGCTCTCGATGGTACCACGCAGGAAGCGCAGGCGCAGCGTGCCCGTGCCGACCGACCCGAAATGCCAGGCCCGATCCTCGTTCGCCCCATAGCAGTACGTCATATCCAACCCCGGAGCACCACAATCGACCATGATGGGGCAAGTGGGTTGGAATGTGATATTGTTGAAGGTGCGGTTGCATGCAGGATCGGTGTCGTGGATCACACGCACCACGGGGACCTCGTTGAAGGCGAAGGGACCAAGCACCTGTTCACCAATGCCGACGCCGGTAATGGTGTTCACATTCCCGTCGACATCCGTTTCCACGTTCACGGTTGCCGCATCGCCCAACGAAGTGATGTTCAGCAGGATCGAGTAGGTCTGTGTATCACAATCCTCCGTGAGCGTGTAGCTCGCAGAGGGGGGAACACAGTTCAGGAACAACTGCACCGTGGTGACCACGCAGTTGGAGGCCGTCCCACAGGCCGCATTGGTGTTCCAGTGGGTGAACAGGTCCTCGGCCGTCACCGCAGTGGCGATCACCGATCCCAGCCCTTGCGCGATCACCGGCCCATTGTACGTGCCTTGCCGCACCGTGATGTAGCCACCACTGCTCATGGCGATCTCATAAGTGGCACCCGCGGTGATCCCCGTGATCCGGGAGTGTTCGCCTTCGAAGGAGCATGTACTGATCTGGGTCAGCGTTCCATCTGCGGCAGGTGTGGTCGCTACGCTGGGATAAAGGGTTTCATTCATGCAATCCCCTTGTGCGAGCGCAACTGTGCTCAGCCCAAGGAAGAGCAGGGAGATCGGGATCCCTTGGAGGGTTCGGGTTCGTGTCATGCGATTGGTTTTGGCGTTTTTTAGGACCGGGCTAAGGTAGGCATCGTCGGCCGTGCTCGTTCCGGGTCACTGAGCAAGGAGGCGCTTGGCTTGGAATGCCATGGCCCAGTCAATGGGGTTCAATCGGTGGTGGCCCTGTACAACCGCTTCACCACCTCATACACCGGCTTCGGATACCCCGCGTAGTCGATGATGCTCCAACTTGGTCCCGGCCAGCAGTCGTTCAGCTGCCATAACAAGGTGCCCATGCACCGTGGACGGGCGCCTAAGTGTGCTTGGATCGCCAGATCGTAGGCCTTGGCCTGCGCTTGTTGGCTGGCTTCGATGAACTTCCCGAAGGTGGTGGGGCGCTCCTGCCCTGCCTCCCGCTCAATGGCTTCCCAGATGGGCCTGTCGGTCCGGTAGCTCCGTTGCATACGGCTCAATACCGTTGATCCAAGGTACAGGCTTTCGGGTGGGTTGTATTTCGCCAGTAGGGTGCTATCGGGGTAACTCTGGAAGCCATACTCGCTCACGAAGCGACCCACGTTGTTCCGGAACGAGGAGAAGGTGCTGTCGCCATGCCACACCCCCCAATAGTGCAGATCCCCTTCGGTGAGGCCCTTGGCATTGCCCCAGTTGCTCAGCGGGGAGGTCGGCGTGTACGGGATGTGCATTCCCTGTGATGCGGTGGCAAGCAGGTGTTGGGCCTCCTGGTAAGCCCGAAGAACAAGGCCGCTGTCCTCACCGTGCAGCCCGTACCGGTCCTGCCAACCCCAATTCCGCCAGGCGACCTCCAATTCATTGTCCGCACAGAAAAGAGCCAGTGAAGGGTGCCCCGAAAGCCGCTCCACCTGTTCTTGGGCCTCGCGCGCCAGGTTGTCCTGGAATTCCGCGTTGCCGGGTGGCAGGTTCCCCAGCATGAAGTCCTGCCACACGAGTATGCCCGCTGTGTCGCAAGCTGTGAAGAAGGCATCGGGAGGATAGATACCGCCTGCCCAGACCCGCACCATGTTCATGCCAGCCTCCCCCATCCGGCGCACCAGGTCCACCCATTTGCGGTCCGCATCACGGCATGGCACAAGGTCCGGAGGGACGATGTTGCAGCCCTTCATGAAGACCCCGCGTCCGTTCACCTCGAACGTGAACGCCTTGCCGTGTGCATCCCTTGTGGTATCCAGCCGTACCGTGCGGATCCCGATGTGCGTGTCGTGTACACTGCGTTCCACCCCACCACAGTTCAGTGCGGTGTGTACCCGGTAGAGGTGTTGCTCCCCCGAACCCAAGGGTTCCCAACGCTTCGGGTCGTCGATCCGGATCGTGAATGCATCCGATCCGAGAAGGGCTTGTCGCCCTTCCAAAGGCTGCTTCCTCTCCGGCTCCCATACTTGGACAACGAGGCCACAATCGCTATGGCGTTCGTCCACGACCCCATTGGTCTCCACCTTCACCCGAAGCACTACCGCATTCCCCAGGTCGGTCTGCCCCACCGCCACACGTTTGATCCGTCCCTTATTCCAACCCCGCAATTCCACCTCCTTCCAGATACCGCATGTTACCAGCCGTGGGCAGAAGTCCCAACCGAACTGGTAGGCAGCCTTGCGGATGTATGGACTTACCCCGCTGGGGTCGTTGTCATGCGGTAACTGGATGCCGTATGCCGTGCGTAGCTGCGCACCAGCGCTGATCGGGCTCCGGAATACCACCCTGAGCTGGTTCTCCCCCACATGCAACACGTCCTTCACCGGCCACTCCCAGGTGCGGAACATGTTGTCCGCCTGGCCGAGCAGGGTTCCATTCAAGGTCACCTCCCCGAATGTGTCGAGGCCCTTGAACACCAGGTCGAGGTGGTCATGGGCCATGAGGGTATCGGAGACGATGATCGTGCGTTCGTACACCCAATCCGCGTGCTCCACCCATTGCACGCTATCGATGTTGCTGCCTTGCATGTAGTCGGGGATCAGACCATTGCGCAAGAGGTCGGTCTGTACCACCCCCGGTACCTCAGCATTGAACCAGCCCCCCTTTCCTACCTGTGCAAATCGCCACCCATCGTTCAGCGGGATGTGTATCTCCTGGGCCCCGAGCGGGAGCCACCAGGTCCAGAGCAGGATGAGCGTGGCAGCTTCCCTCATCGGAATCCGGCTTTCACCAGTGCTTCGAGCACCCCTTGGATCTTGGCCTCATCGGGCATGGTGGTGAATGAACGTGCACCGGGGCCAGAGGAAAGTACCGGCTTGCCAGCAGCCAGTGGTATGGTGCGTTGTGCGGCGAAATGCACCTCCGGAACACCCGTCTGGTCCACGATGCGCACCACGTTGGCCGCACCGATGCCCCCAGCGGCCGCGATCGTGCAGTTCCCAGCGCCCCTTCTTACCAATTCCTTCAACAGGGGGATGCCCTCCACGGCCGAGGCTGCCGCGCCCGAGGTGAGGATGCGGTCCACCTTCAAGGCCAGGCAGGCTTCCACTACTTGCAACGGGTCCGCTGCGTGATCGATGGCCCGGTGAAAGGTGATCTCGCTCTCCGGGGCCAGGTGTTTCACCGACCGGATGAGGTCCATATCGGGGGATCCGTCCTCCAGCAAGGCCCCGGTCACCAGCCCGATGGCACCACCGCCGAAGATCTCCGCATCGAGCAACAGGGCATGCAGGGCGGCCTTGTTGTGTACGAAACCTCCCGTGGTCGGTCTTACCAATACACGGGCGGGTATCCGCACGGCGGTGCGGACCGCATCCACCAGCCCCGAGCTCGGTGTGATGCCACCGGATGCAAGCCAACTGCATATCTCCACTCCATCGGCACCCGCCTGTTCCG
>JADLAI010000223.1 GCA_020848295.1 Flavobacteriales bacterium | reverse complement strand
GTGTCGTCGCGGTCCTTGATCTGCGTGAGGTATTTGTCCTTGAGCGATTTCTCCGCAAGCTCCTTCTCCAATGCCGCCTGCTTCAGTCCGTTCTTCAGTTCATCGCGCTCCTTCTCCACGGCGCCCAGCGCCTCGGTGATGGCGAGTTTCTGTGCCGTTGCGCTGGCTTCGAGCTTCGCTTGCAGGCCCTGGATCTCTGCATCCTTGGCCGAGGCGGCTTTTTGCAACTCGTTGATCCGCTTTTCTTCGGCCAACTGGGCGGCAGTCTGATAGTCCTTCTTCGCTTGCGCCAGCTCCTGGGCCAAGCCATCGCGCTCCTTTTCCACCGCGCCAAGCGTCTCCTTCAGCGCAAGCTTCTTGGCCACTTCCGCCGACTTCAACTCTTGCTTGAGCCGTTCGATCTCGGCATCCTTTTTCGCGGCTTCGTCCTTGAGCTCCCCGGCAGTCTTCGTGCGCGCCAGCTCCACGCGGGTCTTCATCTCCTCCTGGAGGCGGGCGATCTCCGCATCCTTCTTCACCGCCTCTTTTTCCAGATCGCCCTTGATCGTGGCTTCCGCCAGCGCAACGGCCGACTTTTTCTCCTTCTCCGCCAGCTCCAGCCGCTCGTGCAAGCTGCGCTCGAACTCGCCGTCGCGCACCTGCTTGAGGATGTCGGCATAACCGGCCTCGTCGATCTTGAAGGCCTTGTGGCAGTGGGGGCAGATGATCTCGTTCATGGGGGAGGGAAAGGTCGGTCGATTTGGCGAAGCGGAGGGTCCAGGGTGTTGAAGGGCCATACCGGTCGCGGACAGTTTGATCCGGTCGAGTCAGGCCCTACTCGTACGTTGGTTCGACTGAGGTTCGCCGTACATCCAACAGGCGATCGGGCGATACATCCCGGGTATGTTGATCTATGCGTTCGTGCTTCAAGCGAACGCCGTGTCCTGCGCATCAGACCCAGTAGATGGTGACCTCATTCTTCAATCGATGAAAGTGTTTGTCCTGGGTGACCAACGGTATGTTCAAATGGATCGCGGTCGCTGCGATCAACGCGTCAGCGAACTTCAGTTTGTGCCTGATGCGCAGATCGATCGCGTGCATTTTGATCCCTTCGCTTGCGTCCGTGATGACGAACGCCTTGAGCAGTCCGGCAACCACGGATCGTTCAGCGGCGGTGTATCCTGGCCAGCTTAGAAGTTCGATCTGGGTGACGAAGGAGATATGGATGTTCTTGCCCTTGAGCAACGAACCGATGCGGTCATCTCCGCTTAGCTGATGGATCAGCGCATTGGTATCGACAAGCAACCGGTCATCGATCATCGCGCATCGTCCTCAAGTACTCCTTCATCCGGTCCGCCAAGCCAGGGATCGCACCGGTGTACTTCTCAGCATCGTAGCCTTTCCTCTCCCGTTTCGGAGCAGTCCGCTTGATCGGTTCCGCCGGTGCGTTCTTCTTGGCGCGCGCGGACTTCACCTGCCGGATACGTGCCCGGGTCTTCACCGCATCAACAGTTTTGCCTTTCTTGGCCATGGTAGCACGAAGATAGGCTTGTCCGGCTCACCCCACCACCCCCTCCATCGCGTGGATGTTCTTCTCGACTTGTTCCGCCTACTCGGAAGCCCGCACGCTGATCCGTAGCGTCCCGGCTTTCTCAAACAGGTTGTACCGCCCTGGTCGTTCCACGCTGGCGCGTGGATGTTGCTCCGCTCCATTTACGCGGCGCGTAGCCCACGTTGGATCCATCGCTTCCGAAGAAGTTATGCTACCCATTGTAGGTCACACCAATCGTATTTCGATCAGGCGTGCGATCTTGTTGAACCCGGATTATACAGCAGGTTTCGTAACGAGGGTCGAAAGCGCAATGGCAGCAAGGGTTTCGTTGAGGAGCAATAGCCCAAGCTATTGTGACGAAAGGAAAGCCAGTGAAACGCTTGCTGCCGCAGCGATTTCGGGCCGTAGTAGAAGTCCTGCTGCATATTCCGGGTTGAAGCCTTTGTCGCGGGTCAACAAGGGAATATTCAAGTTCTTGGCGGTGGCCGCGATCACGGCATCGGGGAGTTTGAGCTTGTAGGTGCGCTTGAGCCAAGCGGAGTAGTCGCGAATTGCACGGCCGATATCCTCCGTGTTGTACTGGTCCAACAAGGCCGTCGCGGAAGCCAATCCTGGCTCGGTGAGCTTTGGCCAGGCCAGGAACTCGATGCAGGTAATGATCGACACATGTATTTGAAGACCGTTCAGCGCGATGGCTGCGGACTTGTCCCCTGCTGCCAGATCGATCAGAACGCTGGTGTCCGCAACCACACGTTCACCACTCATCGCGCATCTGTCGTTGGATCTTCAAGGAGTCGCCAGCCAATTCCGGGAGTATGCCGCACCACTTCATCGCATCGAACAACTTTTGTGGTGGTCCTTCGTGCTTGCCCCGCTTTGCCCGTGATGCCGCCGCAACCTTCTTGGTCGCTCGCGCCTTGCGCTTGGGTGCCGGTCGCACACGCGCGGTACTGGCGTTCACCGGCTTGTTCTTCTTGGCCATGGTGCCACGAAGATAATTCAGCACACCTCCTTCATTCCATCTCGCTCTCCATCGCCTCAGGCCGCTTTGCCCGTTGCCAAGGGGATCTCCGCCAGTTCCTTGCCTTTGCCCAGCAGTTCTTCCTCCAGGTCGAAGTCGTTCTGAAGCCCCAGCCAGAACTTGGCCGAGTTGCCGAAGTACTTGGAAAGTCGCAGCGCGGTATCGGCTGTTAAGCGCCGCTCGCTCGCGCGGATCTCGCGGATGCGCTCCAGGAGCTCCTCGAAGTAATCCTGCCCGAAGGTTTGGCTGCCTTGCTTCAGGCGCTTGTCGTCCAGCACGAAGCCCTTCACGATGAACTCCCGCAACGTGCGCGTGGCCCACATCCGGAAGCGCGTGCCCTCGGGCGACTTCACGCGGTAGCCCACCGAAATGATCACGTCGAGGTTGTAGTAGTTGGTTTCGTAGAGCTTGCCATCGGCGGCAGTTGTTCGGAATTTCCGAACAACTGAATCTTCATCCAACTCCCTCTCACTGAACACGTTGCTGATGTGCTCACTGATCGTGCTCTTCACCCTGCCGAAGAGCTGCTGCATGGCTTCCTGGGTGATCCAAACCGTTTCATCCTGCACCAGCACCGTCACATGGGTCTGGCCGTCGGAGCCGGTGTACAGCAGAAAATCGGTTTGATTGGGGTCGGGCATCACAAGGGCTTGACGGACTTTCTGGCGAGGTATAGAGGGCAACTTAATGCAGGCACGTCATTCGTTGTGTGGAAGCGCGGACCTGAAGTTCTCCACAGAGCGTTGCGTTCCCCTTCAACCCCTACTTTGTTCACGCACGCTTGCCGGATTTCCCGGCGATCGTGACACTGGCCGCCTTTTGAAAGCCCTGCTCGATACCAACATCATCATCCATCGCGAGGCCGTAACGCCTGCGGTGAATGCGGACGTGGGAACGCTCTTCAAGTGGCTGGACCGGTTGAAGTACGAGAAATGCATCCACCAAGTCACCGTGGCTGAGATCAGCGGCCATCGCGACCCCAAGGTGGTGAAGGCCATGGCGATCAAGATGGACAGCTACGTCTTGCTGCATACGGTTGCGCCAATGGCGGACGAGGTGAAGCAGGTCGCCGCCGAGATCGACGTGGATGCCAACGATACGGGCGATACCGCGCTGGTCAACGAGGTCTTCACTGGTCGCGTGGACATCTTGATCACCGAGGACAAGAAGATCCACGAGAAGGCGCGCCGCCTGTGGTTGGAAGCGCGAGTGCTCAACATCGAGCGCTTCCTGGAGCGGGTGGTGGCGGAGAATCCCGAACAAGTGGACTACAAGGTCCTCTCCGTTCGGCGTGAACTGTTTGGGAACATCAATCTGACGGATGCCTTCTTCGACTCGTTCAGAGAGGACTACCAAGGCTTCGACACCTGGTTCAACAAGAAGGCCAACGACCACGCTTATGTCTGCCGCCGCGATGAAGCGATAGGCGGATTCCTGTTCTTGAAAGTCGAGGACGAGTCAGAGAGCTACGCGGACATCACGCCGCCGCTGGCACCAGCCAAACGCCTGAAGATCGGAACGCTCAAGGTGGTGCTGAACGGAAGACGGCTGGGCGAGCGCTTCCTGAAGATCGAGTTCGACAACGCACGGATCAACAAGGTGGAGGAGATCTATGTCACCATCTTCGAGCGGACCGACGAGCAGAAGCGCCTCATCGACCTGCTCACGACTTGGGGCTTCACCAAGCACGGTGTCAAGCGG
>JADLAI010000222.1 GCA_020848295.1 Flavobacteriales bacterium | reverse complement strand
TTCAAGGTGATCGGTGGCGATTTCGTGACCACCGAGGACGGCACCGGCGTGGTACACACGGCGCCGAGCTTCGGCGCGGACGACCAACGCGTGGCGCGCCAGCACAACATCGGTTCGCTCACGCTGGTGGACCTGCGTGGCCGTTTCAAGCGGGAGGTGACCGACTTCGCCGGCGAATACGTGAAGGCCGAGTACTACACGCCGGAAGAGCTCGCCGCCGAAGCGAAGAAGCAGGGCCGTGACAAGTACCTCAGCGTGGACGAGCGCATCGCCATCAAACTGAAGACCGAGGGCCGCGCCTTCAAGGTGGAGAAGTACGAGCACAACTACCCGCACTGCTGGCGCACCGATAAACCGGTATTGTACTACCCGCTGGACAGCTGGTTCGTGCGCGTGACCGCGAAGAAGGACCGCCTGATCGAACTGAACCGCACCATCAACTGGAAGCCGGAAAGCACGGGCACAGGCCGTTTCGGCAACTGGTTGGAGAACCTCCAGGACTGGAACCTCTCGCGCAGCCGCTACTGGGGGACACCTTTACCTATCTGGAAGAACTACCACGCAACCTCTGCCGACAAGAAGTTCATCTGCATAGGCTCAGTCGCTGAGCTGAAGGAGCACGGGTGGAAAATCACTCCGGAACTCAAGGCGGCCATCCGTGCAATGTCAAAACCATTCGCACAAAAGTCAACTGAGGAGAAAAAGCTTGAAATCGATCTTGTCCGTGGCGGTGTTGCACTGAATGCCTTGACTCAGGCGGGGACATTACAGGAATTCGGAGCTCTTTCCATGGTTATGCACGGCTTCAAAGCGGACTTGATCAAGAAGCTATGCACACCAATGGCCTCGGCAGACGTGGATCAAATCGACCTTCACAAACCTTTTGTGGACGATATCGTCTTGGTCAAGGATGACGACGTCTTTGTGCGAGAGCTTGACCTGATTGATGTGTGGTTTGATAGCGGAGCCATGCCCTATGCGCAGTGGGGGTTGGATTCGGACAAGCTGAAGGCAGGACACCATATGCCATTCAATACGCCCTTCGACCATTCATTCCCAGCAGACTTCATTGCAGAAGGTGTGGACCAGACCCGTGGATGGTTTTACACGCTGCATGCAATCTCAACGCTGTGCTTCAATCAGGTGGCCTACAAGACCGTGGTGAGCAACGGCCTGGTGCTGGACAAGGTGGGCCAGAAGATGAGCAAACGCCTGGGCAACGCCGTGGATCCGTTCAAGACCCTGGACCAGTACGGTGCCGATGCCGTGCGCTGGTACATGATCAGCAACGCCTCACCGTGGGACAACCTGAAGTTCGACGCCGAGGGCATCACCGAGGTGCAGCGCAAGTTCTTCCGCGCGCTCTTCAACACTTACAACTTCTTCGCACTCTACGCGAACATCGACGGCTTCGATGGCCAGGGCGAGGCCACGTTGACGGAAAGCGATCGCTGGATCCTCTCGCGCTTGAATAGCGTGATGAAGCTGGCTGATACGAACTACGCCGACTACGAGCCCACCATCGCCGCTCGAGCCATCCAGGACTTCGTGGTCGAGGACCTGAGCAACTGGTACGTGCGCCTGAACCGTCGCCGGTTCTGGAAAGGCGAACTCGGTGCCGATAAGAACGCTGCGTTCCGGACCCTGCATCGTTGCCTGGAGGTGGTCGCCATGCTCAGCGCACCGATCGCACCGTTCTTCAGTGATCGCCTGTATCGTGATCTTACCGGCAAGAGCGTACACCTGAGCGACTGGCCGAAGTATGATGAACAAGCCATCGATCTGGAACTGGAGCAACGCACCGCGCTCGCACAGAAGCTGACCTCGTTGGTGCTGAGCATCCGCAAGAAGGAAGGCCACCGCGTGCGCCAACCCTTGCAGAAGATGCTGGTGCCCGTGACCGACGCCGCCATGCGCACACGCTTGGATGCGATCCGCGAACTCGTGCTGAGCGAGGTGAACGTGAAGGAGCTGGTGATCCTCGACGCCAACGAGAGCAAGCTCTCCAAGAAGATCAAACCCGACTTCAAGAAGCTCGGTGCGCGCATGGGCAAGCTGATGAAGAGCGTGGCCAATGCCGTGAACGCCTTCGATCAGGCGCAGATCGCGGAATTGGAAGCGAAGGGCAGCATGAAGCTCATGGTGGATGGCCAGGAGGTGGAACTGCTGCGCGAGGATGTGGAGATCACCGCCGAGAACGTGCCAGGCCTGAGCGTGGCCAGCGATGGGGCCCTCACCGTGGCGCTGGATATCACCTTGAGTGCTGAACTGCAACTCGAAGGCATTGCCCGTGAGTTGGTAAGCCGGATACAGACCTTGCGCAAGGAAAGTGGCTTTGAGGTGACGGACCGGATCGAGTTGCACCTACTTGATAATGGTGATGCCCGGCTCACGGCAGCGATCCAGGCCCATGCGGCCTACATCCTATCAGAAACCCTTGCTGTAACACCTGAAGACCAAGTTCTTGTGAACGAGCTGACCAAGGGTGTGACCGGTCGTCATCAAGTGGAGTTGGACGAAACAATGACCGCCACGCTCAGCTTGGTCAGATCGGCCATTTGACGTGGGAAAGGGCCTATATTTGCGGACATTTTTCAAATCCGGGAACGTCATGGCCAAGAAACCAGCGAAAAAGGCAGCGAAGCCAGCCAAGGCAGCGCCGAAAAAAGCCGTCAAGTCCGCCGCTAAACCGGTGGCCAAGAAGGCAGCGCCGAAGAAGGCGGCCAAGACCCCGGTGAAAAAGGCCGTCAAACCCGCCCCGACGAAGAAAGTGGTGGCCAAGAAGGGCCATACCAAGCCGGTGGCCAAAGCGAAGAAGCCCGTGAAGCCCGTGAAGGCGGTTAAGGCGGCACCGGCGAAAGCAACTCCTAAGCCAGTGGCGAAAAAGGCAGTCGTGGAGGTGAAAAAAACCGCTCCGGTGAAGGCCGCGCCAGCGAAAGCGACACCCGTGAAAGCTGCTGCTCCGAAGGAGAGGGTAGTGGCCAAGCCTAACAAACCGGCGCCTGCGCCGCAGAAACCCGTGAAGAAGGAAGCGAAGGAGGAGAAAGCCGTGAAAGAGACCGCAAGGTCGAGCAAGCCTTTGGTCACCCAGGTGGTGGCTCCGAACCGGCCCATGGCGGCACCGGTGGTGAAAAAGCAGGTGAGCACCTTGGAAAGTGCCGACAAGCTTCGGTACAGCGATGAAGAGCTCAACGAGTTCCGCGATCTGATCAACAAGAAGCTGGAAGAAGCCCGGAAGGACTACGACCTGCTGAAGCAGACCCTGGCGAACACCGACAATAACGGCACCGACGATACGAGCCCCTCCTTCAAGATGATCGAGGACGGCAGTGAGACCTTGAGCCGGGAGGAGACGGCACAACTCGCCAGTCGCCAGGAAAAGTTCATCAAGCACCTGGAAGATGCATTGCTCCGGATCCGGAACAAGACCTACGGGATCTGCCGTGTGACCGGGCGTTTGATCAGCAAGGAGCGCCTTCGCCTGGTACCCCATGCCACCCTGAGCATCGAGGCGAAACAGCAGATGGGTAGTTAGTGGCGTGAACACTGCGGCCTCACGCATCCCCTCCATTCGTATCCCCTGGTGATACCGGATACCACGTGTCCATGAGAAAGGCCCTGCTCATCATCCTGCTCGTGCTATTGGCCGATCAGGCGTTGAAGGTGTGGGTGAAGTTGAACTTCTACTACGACAGTTCGATCCCCTTGATGGGCGACAAGGGCTACTTGCATTTCATCGAGAACCGGGGCATGGCCTTCGGCATGGAGTTCGGAGGGCAGTGGGGCAAACTCCTGCTCACCCTGTTCCGGATCGTCGCTGTGAGCGCGATCGGGTACAGCTTGTTCAAAATGGCACGGCGCGGAGCGGGTGGCTTGCAGATCGTGAGTGTTTCATTGATCCTGGCCGGCGCGCTGGGCAACATCATCGACAGCACCTTCTATGGTGTGTTGTTCAGTGCCAGCACACCCTTCCAGAAAGCGGTCATGTTCCCGGTCGATGGTGGCTACGCGCCACTGCTCCATGGCGCCGTGGTGGACATGTTCTACTTTCCGCTGATCGAGGGCCGGTTGCCGGAGTGGCTGCCGTTCTGGGGAGGCGATCATTTCGTGTTCTTCAGGCCGGTCTTCAACATCGCCGATGCGGCCATCACAGTAGGTATCGTGCTTTTCGTGCTTGCGCAGCGCCGGACCGAACCAGGTCGGGATGTGGACCCGTTGGTGAAGACGGATGGGGCAGAACCCAACTCAGGCGAAAGCGGTCCTGTTGTTCAGCAGTCCTTGTCGTAGCAGGGCCTCCGCGATCTGCACGGCATTGGTGGCCGCCCCTTTCCGCAGGTTATCGGCCACGATCCACAGGTTCAACGTACACGGCTGCGTCTCATCCCTGCGCAGGCGACCCACAAAGACCTCATCGCGCCCGTTCGCGATCAGCGGCATCGGGTATTCGTCCTTCTCGGGTCGATCGAGCAGGGTGATCCCAGGCGCATCGCGCAGGATCGCGCGCACCGCATCGAGATCGAACTCCCTGGCGAACTCCACGTTCACCGCTTCGCTGTGACCGCCGGTGACCGGAACGCGCACCGCGGTCGCCGTGACACGGATAGCAGGGTCGAGGATCTTCTTCGTTTCGTTCACCAGCTTCATCTCCTCCTTGGTATACCCATTCTCCGTGAACACGTCGCAGCGTGGGATCACGTTCCGATCGATCGGGAAAGGATAGGCCATTTCGCCATCCACCGCACGGCGTTCGTTCTCCAGCTGGCGTACGGCCTTCATGCCGGTACCTGTCACGCTCTGATAGGTGGACACGATCACCCGTTGCACGGTATAGGCCCGGTGAAGCGGTGCCAAGGCAAGGACCATCTGGATCGTACTGCAATTCGGGTTGGCGATGATGCGGTCATCTGCCGAAAGCAGGTGTCCATTGATCTCCGGCACCACCAGCTTCCTATCGGCATGCATCCGCCAGGCACTGCTGTTATCGATCACGGTACAGCCCGCTTCGGCGAACCGTGGCGCCCATTCCAGGGAGGTGGCACCTCCGGCGCTGAACAAGGCAAGGTCCGGTCGTTGGTCCATAGCAGCCTTCATGTCGATCACGGCTACCTCCCGGCCCATGAACCGCACGGTACGCCCCCGCCCTTCGCTCGCCACAGGTAGCAGCACCTCCACCGGGAACCCCCGTTCTTCGAGCACCTTCAGCATGACCCCACCCACCATGCCGGTGGCTCCTACGACCGCGACTTTCATGAATGTGATGTTGACCTGTTACGGCGGTCGAAAATACTACCTTGCCTCCTCTTCAACCCGCATGTGGATGCGTAGCCGCCCGATCCTGACCACTTTAGCCATCAGTCTGCTTACGGCAGCCCAGGCGCAGTTCGCGGATGACTTCAGCGACGGCGATCTCTCGACATCTCCAACCTGGACCGGCAACGATGCATTATTCACGGTGGTGGACGACGGTGGGAACCAGCGACTGCGAAGCAACAGTGCGGGTGCGGCCAACTACTTCCTGAGCACAGCCAGTTCCCTGGTGGCCGATGTGCAGTGGGAGTTCTTCGTGGACCTCCGCTTCGCTACGAGTGGTGCCAACTATGTGGACGTGTATCTGATGAGTGACATGGCCGACCTGAGCGGTGCGGTGAACGGGTACTTCCTGCGTTGCGGTGGCACGGCCGACCGTCTCGAACTATTCAGCAGCGAGGGGGGCAGCGGTTTCGCCACGGGCCTGGCGAGCGCCGACGGGATCATCAACAGCAGTTCGAGCAATCCGTTCCGGATCAAGGTGACGCGCACGGTGGCCGGCGAGTGGACCCTATACCACGACGACGGCGCCACGGGCATCTACACACTGGTGGGGAGCATGACGGACAATACCACCACCGGTGCCACACACTTCGGCATCCGGATCGAACAGAGTTCGGCCGCCTCGGTGGTGAACAAGCACTTCATCGACGACATCCTGGTGCAACCCATCGTTGTGGACCTCACACCACCAATGGTGCTCTCCGTATCGGCGACGGGTGCATCATCCGTGGATGTACTGTTCAGCGAGGCCGTGGACCCAACGACGGCGCAGGATGCGATCAATTACGACATCCAGCCATTCAATAGTGCGAGCAGCGCATTGATCGATGGCATTGACCCCGCGCTCGTACACCTGACGACCCTCTCCCCGCTTGTCAATGGGGCGAGTTACAACCTCTTCATTCCCGCCGTGCAGGATCTGGCTGGGAATGCGATCGTGTCCGACGGACCATACCCCTTCACCTTCATCGCACCAGCAGTGGCCGCACCGCGCGACGTGGTGATCAACGAGATCATGGCGGACCCGACGCCCATGGTAGGCTTGCCCGATGTGGAATTCATCGAGTTGTACAACACAACCGCGGACCTGACCTTCGATCTCGCTGGATGGACCTTCGGCGACGGTGGCACACCGGTGGCCTTCCCTTCCTACCTGCTCGGGCCGGGCGAATATGTGCTGGTCACCGCCAGCGCAAGTCTGCCGCTCTTCGCAGCGGTGCCCAACAAGGTAGGGCTGCCAACATTCCCCGCTTTGAACAATGATGGTGATCCCTTGGACCTGCGTGATGCGAACGCGGTACGGATCGATGCCGTGACCTACGCCCTGAGCTGGTACCAGGATGGGGTGAAGGATGACGGCGGCTGGACCCTGGAGCAGATCGATCCGACCACGCCATGCAGCAGTGCGACGAACTGGCGTGCGAGCAATGCCGACGCCGGAGGTACACCCGGCGCCCAGAACAGCATCCATGCCATTGTCCCGGACAACACGGCACCCACGTTGATCTCGGTGCAGGTTCCCGATCCTGACGCGCTCGTGCTCACCTTCAGCGAAGTGATGGATGCAGGCAGCCTCGCAGGTGGCTCCTATGTGATCACCCCGGCCATCGGCGTGGGTGATGCGATCGCGACCGGAACGGACAAGGTCACACTCGTGTTGCTCGAGCCGCTCGTGGTCGGC
This sequence comes from Flavobacteriales bacterium, assembly GCA_020848295.1. GTDB lineage: Bacteria > Bacteroidota > Bacteroidia > Flavobacteriales_F > PHOS-HE28 > PHOS-HE28. The sequence goes on along the minus strand of JADLAI010000222.1, from coordinate 10,213 downwards.
ACGGTGTATACCATCACGGTCGAGGATGTGATGGACTGTCCGGGGAACAGCATCGGAGCAGGGAACGTGGCGACCTTCGCCCTGCCCGAACCGATCGCCGTTGGGGATGTGGTGGTCAATGAGGTGTTGTACGATCCGATCGGTAGTGGCAGCGACTTCGTGGAGCTATACAACCGCAGTTCTAAGGTGTTGAGCCTGGCCGGGCTGAAGCTGGCGAATGTGAGCAACGGCGCAGTGGGTATTGGACTCGTCATCACCACCGAGGCACGACTCCTGTTGCCCGGAGAATACGCCCTGATCGTCGAGGACCGGAACAATGTGGTGAGCACCTACCCACAGAGCCATGTGGACCGGTTCGTGGTCGCGGACCTGCCCACCTACAATAATGGGTCAGGGTCAGTGGTCTTCTTGGATGCGGCGGACCAGGTGCTTGATCGCTTCGATTACAGCGACGACCTTCATTTCGAACTGGTGAACAACCCGGAGGGCTACAGCTTGGAGCGGGTGGATCCTGAACGTCCGACGGACGACCCCACGAACTGGCAGACCGCTGCGGATGTGGCCGGAAGGGCCACACCAGGCTTCTTGAACTCTCAATATGCCGCAAGTCCGGCGCGCAATGGGGAGCTTACCATCGAGCCTGCCATCTTCTCACCCGACAACGATGGGTATCAGGACGTACTTTCCATTGCCTATCGGTTCGAGCAACCCGGCCATGTGGGGAACATGATCGTGTACGATGTCGCCGGGCGCGAGGCGTGCAAACTGATGGAGAACCTGATGCTCGGTACCGAAGGGACGATCTCCTGGAACGGCATGCTTGACCAAGGGGGGCTCGGACGCATGGGGCCGTACATCGTCGTACTTGAGGTATTCGATCTGGCCGGCGATGTGCAACGGTTCAAGAGAACGGTGACGCTCGCCCATCGGTTGGATTGACCGATCGGTCGTCCAATTGCGACGCGCTCCAGTACAATGGTCGGTGGAGTGCTCGGCCATCTGAACATCAAGCTGTTATCCACAATGTGTCCAGCGGTCCACGAACGGATACCATCCAACGTGTTCGCATTCTCCAAGCCTTCGCATGCCGATGGCGCAATGCATTCCCCAACTTCGCACCATCATGACGGAACAACTCACGCATAGCCAGGATCTCATCGCCCGCCGCAAGGCCGCAGTGCCCAACGGTGTGGGCATGTTCAATCACGCCACGGCCACCAAGGCAAGTGGCGCCATCATCATCGACGCGGATGGTCGTGAGCTCATCGACTTCGCCGGTGGGATCGGCGTGGTGAATGCGGGGCATTGCCCACCACCCGTGGTGAAGGCCATTCAGGAGCAGGCGGAGAAGTTCCTGCACGTGAGCTTCAATGTGGCCAGCTATGAACCGTACATCGCTCTTTGCGAGAAGTTGAACACCTTGCTACCACACGGGGGGCCTACGAAGACCCTGCTCGTGAGCACCGGCGCCGAGGCGGTGGAGAACGCCATCAAGATCGCCCGGCAGGCCACCAAGCGCAGCGGCGTGCTCTGCTTCACCGACGCCTTCCATGGCCGCACGATGATGGCCATGACGCTCACCAGCAAGGTGGGCTACAAGCCCGATTGTGGACCCTTCGCACCGGAGGTGTACCGCACGCAATACCCGAACTTCTTCCATCATGGGAATGGGCGCAGCGAAGCGGAATTCGCGCAAGCGGAGCTACAGCGGCTTGAGGACCTCTCGCACAACCTTGTTGATCCCAAGAGCCTCGCATGCGTGATCATTGAGCTGGTGCAGGGTGAGGGCGGCTTCAACGTGGCCCCCAAGGCATACGTGGAAGGCCTGCGCACCTGGTGCGACAAGCATGGCATCCTGCTGATCTTCGACGAGATCCAAGCGGGCTTCGGACGTACCGGCGCCTGGAGCGCCTTCAGCCACTTCGGCGTCACACCTGATCTGAGCACCTGGGCCAAGAGCCTGGGCAGTGGCCTGCCGATCGCGGCGGTGATGGGCAAGGCCGCGATCATGGACAAGGCGGGACCCAGTAGCATCGGCGGCACCTACATCGGCAGTCCGGTGAGCTGTGCAGCAGCCTTGGCCACCTTGAAATACATGGAGGAGATCGACATCAACGCAAAGGGGCGACATGTGGGCGAGGTGATCCGCAATCGCTTTGAAAAGATGAAAGCGAAGCACGACAGCATCGGCGATGTACGTGGACTGGGCGCCATGATGGCCATGGAGTTCAATGTGAAGCGCGACCCCTCGAAACCCGATGCCGAGACCTGCACGAAACTGATGAACGCCTGCGCAGCACGCGACCTGGTGGTGATCACCGCAGGGACCGACAAGAACGTGATCCGCGTACTATCCCCACTGGTGATCAGCGACGAACTGCTGAACAAGGGACTCGACATCATGGAGGAGGAGTTGGAGAGGATCTGCGGGTAGGAGTACACCACAGAGGCACAGAGCACATGGAGTAATTCAATTGATGAACCGCATGCTGGTGGAACACGAAGCGACCCGAATGGCATTCTCCGTGTCCCCTTTGCCGCTGTGGTGAACCATTTACCATGAAACCATTCTCGATCGCCGGCATCCAGATGCGTGTGAGCGCATCGGCCCCCAACGTGGAGGCCATGAAGCTGAAGCTGGACATTCTCATGAACCTGTATCCCTGGGTGGACCTGGTGGTGTTCAGCGAGCTTTGTGCTTACGGGCCTTTGACGACGAACGCACAACCGGTGCCCGGTTCCTTCGAGCAGGAAATGTGTGCCATGGCCGCCAAGCACGGTATCTGGCTCCTGCCGGGCAGCATCTTCGAGCAGAAGGACGGGAAGATCTACAATACGGCAAGTGTGATCGATCCCGAAGGCAGTGTGGTGGCCCGCTACCGCAAGATGTTCCCTTTCTATCCGTATGAAGTTGGCGTGGCCGGAGGAGAAGAGTTCTGTGTGTTCGACATCCCTGAGGTGGGCCGCTTCGGGGTGAGCATATGCTACGACATGTGGATCCCGGAGACCACGCGTACCCTGGCGGTGATGGGGGCCGAAGTGATCCTGCACCCCACGCTCACGGGGACCATCGACCGCGAGATCGAGCTGAGCATCGCTCGTGCAAGCGCAGCGACCAATCAGTGCTACTTCTTCGACATCAATGGGCTGGATGCCGGAGGCAGTGGGAAGAGCATCGTATGTGGACCGGAAGGCCGCATCATCTACCAGGCCGATGTGAACGAGGAATTCATCCCCATCGAGATCAACCTGGAGAAAGTGCGCAGGAGCCGCGAGCTTGGTGTCCTACGCCTGGGCCAACCGATGAAGAGCTTCCGCGACAGGTCGGTGGAATTCACCGTCTACACGCCGGGTGTCAAACACCCCTATCTGGAAGGGCTTGGTCCCCTGATCAAGCCGCAACGCGTGCAGGAGCTCGGCGAATTGCAGATCAAGGATGAGCATCGCATCCATGATCTCCCGAAACATGTCGTAACTTCCTACCGACCATCGAGCGACGGCAGCAATTAGCAGATGACCTTCCACTCACAGCACTTCACCTCATCACTCCAGTACCATGGGCGCCTCCACCCCGTTCAAGTCGCATAGTAAGCTCGATGACCGCGTGAATTGGTTCGAGATCCCGGCATACGACCTGCATCGTGCCGCAGCCTTCTACAACACCATTTACAACATGCAGATGGAGGTGGTCCGGAACGGCGAATTCATCATGGCCTATTTCCCGGTCGGGAAGGGCATCGGTGGTGCGCTGATCCAGGGCCCAGGCTGTTACCCGAACGATAGCGGCGTGCTTCTTTACTTGAATGCGGGCAACGACATGGACAGCATCCTGTCGCGCATCGAAGGAGCCGGTGGCCGGGTGATCATGCACCGCACCCTGATCGGGGCGGAGGCCGGGCATTTCGCGTTGTTCATCGACAGTGAGGGGAACCGATTGGCGCTGCACGAAGGGCCCACACGAGGTCGCGTGGCGGCAAAGGCGGTGAAACCCGCAGGTGCTCCACGAACGAGGAAAAAGGAGGGCACACCAACGAAGAAGGCGGCGAAGAAAGGAGCTGGTAGGACGCGGCGGTGATCCCGGATCAACCGGGGTATTTACGCTGAAGGTCGGAGTCGCTACCCTATCTTTCCCTGGGGCCATCCCCCCGTTCCATGCCCGACACGACACCCCGCCAGCACTACAACGCCGCCCGCTTACGCTCCCACACCTGGGATCAACTGAAGCTTGCCACCACGGCGCTCGACGAAGGGCGCTCAGGAACCGAGGAGGTGGACAGGCTACTGAAGGAACTTTCCTGCCTGGAGATGTACTGGGCATTCCCGGGACAGAGCACCGTGCGTCACCTGCAGGAGATGCTACGGAGTCGGGAATATCACGGACTCCTGCTCGCGGTGAACCAGGTGGTGCGCATGCTCAGCAGCGGTTCGTTCCGCAGCGACCCCACCGTGCTTCATGCGCCACATGCCGAACGGAAGGACCTGCTGGCCGAGGAGGAAGAGAAACCCCGGCCCAACTATTTCGAACTGCTCTACGTGGATGAGATCGACGAGGAGGAGGAGAGCGTCTTGAAGCGGAAATTGCTGGAGTGCCGTGACAAGAGTGACGCCTTCATTTACGACACCATCGTGGTGCGCACGGTACAGGATGCCTTGATCGCGTTATTGTTCAATCACAACATCCAAGCCGTGGTGGTCCGATACGGCATTCCGTTCGAGAGCCGGAACGACAAGGTCCTACTACGTGAATTCACCCGCGCGATCGACTCCCTGAGGAAGGAGGCCGTGGGTCGTGCGAACACGGGCATCTACCTCGGTCGGCTGTGCAAGTGGTTCCGTCCGGAGGTGGACCGCTATTGCGCGACCGACACCCCCGTTGATCAAGTGGACCGGGAGACGTTGACCTGTTACCGCCGCATCTTCTACCGCACCGAGGACCTGTCCGACATGCACCTCACGATCCTTCGCGGGATCGCGGAGAAATTTGAAACGCCCTTCTTCACGGCGTTGAAGGACTATAGCAAGCGGCCCATGGGTGTATTCCATGCGATGCCCATCAGCCGAGGCAACAGCGTGTTCCGAAGCCGATGGATACAGGATTTCGGCGAGTTCTATGGGCGCAACCTCTTCCTTGCCGAGACGAGCGCGACCACCGGTGGTCTGGACTCGCTCCTTCAACCAACAGGGCCATTGAAGAAAGCGCAACAACTGGCTTCCCGCGCCTTCGGTAGCAAACACACCTTCTTCGCCACCAACGGCACCAGCACGACCAACAAGATCGTGGTGCAGGCACTTGTCGAACCCGGCGATATCGTCCTTATTGACCGCGACTGCCATAAGAGCCACCACTACGGTATCGTGTTGAGCGGTGCCTATCCCGTGTATCTCCACAGCTATCCGCTACCGCAATACAGCATGTACGGTGCGGTTCCGCTCAGCCATATCAAGGACCAGCTGTACCAACTGGAGCGCGGCGGCCGCCTGAACAAAGTGAAGATGCTCCTTCTCACCAACTGCACCTTCGATGGTGTGGTGTACAACGTGGAGCGTGTGATGGAGGAGGTGCTCGCCATCAAGCCGGACATCATTTTCCTCTGGGACGAGGCGTGGTGGGCGTTCGCACGGTTCAGTTATGTGCTCAGGCAGCGTACCGCCATGTACGTCGCGCGGAAGTTGGCGCGCAAATACCGCACACCGGAGTACAAGGCCGCGTACGAGAAGCACATCAACGGGTTGAAGCCGGGCGAAACACCACGCATGCCGGATCCGGCCGCGGTACGCATCCGTGTGTATGCCACACAGAGCACACACAAGACCCTGAGCTCATTGCGCCAAGGCAGCATGATCCACATCTGGGACGAGGACTTCGAGAAGAAGAGCGAAGCGAGTTTCCACGAAGCCTATATGACGCACACGAGTACCAGCGCCAACTACCAGATCCTGGCCAGTATGGACATTGGCCGTCGCCAGGTGGAATTCGAAGGTTACGAACTGGTGGAGAAGGCGATCGAACTGGGTCTGATGCTACGCCGCACCATTCGCGAGGACCCCAAGCTTCAGAAGTGGTTCGATATCATCACCATCAGCGATCTGATCCCCAAGACCTACCGCCAGAGCGGCTTGGACAGCTACTATCGTCGGGATCATGGGTGGAATGAGATCGAGAGGGCGTGGGGCCTGGATGAATTCGCGGTCGACCCGACCAAGATCAACCTCTTCACGGGCAAGACAGGGATCGATGGGGACACCTTCAAGAACAAGTTCCTCATGGACAAACACCATATCCAGGTGAACAAGACCTCCCGGAACTCGGTGTTGTTCATGACCAACATCGGTACCACGCGAGGCTCCATGGCCTACCTCACCAAGGTATTGTTGAGCATCGCCCAGGAGCTTGAGGAGCGCAACGCGGGATTCGAGCACGTGGATAAGAAGGCGCACATCGGCGCCTTGCGCGAGCTACGTCAAGAGGAAACACCACTGCCCGACTTCACCAGCTTCCATCGAAGTTTTCAAGGCCAGCCCGGAGTGCCAGGAGGTGACCTGCGGGCTGCATTCTTCCTGGCGTACGACGAGCGCCGCTGTCGCCACGTGATGCTACACACCGCCTTGGCGGAACTCGCGGCCGGCCATGACCTCGTCTCCGCGAGTTTTGTCATCCCCTACCCGCCCGGATTCCCCGTTCTTGTTCCCGGACAGGTGATCGATCGGGCCATCATCGATTTCCTGATCGCGATCGATGTGAAGGAGATCCATGGTTACCGACCGGAGCTGGGCCTACGCGTGTTCACCGATGCAGCTTTGGGGCGCCTGCGGACCGTGACCGCGTTGGGAGGAATGGACAGAGCCTCGTCGCAAGCAGCACCAGGTCGGAAGGTAACCCGGACCAAAGGTGAAAGAACCCGAAGCACATCCACCGGAAAGAAGGTCCGCGCCAAACCTCGACGGAAATAGTGAGCCTGGGTGGCTATCGATCCTCCTCGTCAATTGCCGAAGGAGCACCAGCCGCTTCACGAACAACAGGGTACGTCGCTTGCTCGATCCACTTCAAGTGACCGGAACCAGGTTGGGGTAGCTTCAGCGTTGCACCACGAAGCGCAGCATGGTCCGCACCTCGATCTGTTCAACCAACAACACATACAAGCCCTCTGGAAGCATGGACACATCCACGGTCCGCAGCAGGGGCCCGGTGGTCAGCACGGCCCCCAGCTCGTTCACAATGGTGTAGCTGCCCGACCCTTCCACATCCAGGTGCAATTGATCCTGTGCCGGGTTGGGGAACAGCATAGGTGTCGTAGAATAGGACTCGCTCAAATCCGTTGAAATGTCCGGCAGAAAACGCCAGGTCTCGTCCAACACGGGCAATTGTCCGTTACCGCCCACAATGAAGGCAGCATTGCCCGTGCTGAAGCTCGCTCCGTTCTTACAGGCGTTCAGCGGGAAGGCGCTCACGGGCAGCCAGCTATCGGCACCTACATCGTATCGGTGGAAGTCGTTCCAGTTCTGCGTGAAATCCTGGCCGCCGCCAGCATACGCGTGGCCATCCACCACGAAGGCGTAGCCATTGCGCCGGTTGGTACTGCCGAGGTCGGCGCGTGGCTGCCAGGTATCGGTCAAGGGATCATAGGCATGGAAGTCGCGGTATCGCACACCGCTGCTTTCGCCTGTGCCGATGTAGCCCTTGCCATCCACAGCGAAGCCGATGGCCCATCGCCGGGCGTTGCCCGGGAAATCCGTTTTCTGCATCCAGGTGTCCGTAACGGGATCGTAGGCGTGGAAGTCGTTGTAGTAGATGGCATTGCCCGCACCTGTGCCGTAGTAGCCGATGCCATCCATGCTGAAGGCCACCCCGGCAAAGCGCGGTGGCGCGGGCAGGGATGCTTTCTGCTCCCACGTGTCGGTGGCCGGGTGGTAGGCCCACAGATCGTTGAAGAAGGTGGATGTGGAATTGTTCCAGCCACCCATCACATAGCCCGTGTCGCCGATAGCGAACGCGCTGGCATACTGGCGAGCTCCGCCTGGTAGCGATGCCTTCTCTGTCCACGTGTCCAATGCGGGATCATACTCCCAGAGCTTGGCCGTGTTCTGGCTGGCGTTGTACCCGGTGCAGACATATCCTTTGCCGCCCACGCTGAAGGCCGCCTGTGCATACCACTGGCCGGGGTGGTCGGCCACGGGTGTCCACGCGCCCTGGGCCATGCTATGGAACGCGAAGAGGTACGATACGACGATCAGTTGTGTGCGGAAGAAGATCATGCACAAGGATACACGTGAATGCGATACCGGTTCGATCGGAGCAGGTGATGGCCATTTGCAGCCCTTCCATGGTGACCCGCTCCCGGCCAGCCGGTTCAGACGGCGGTAAATGTGAGGATGAAGGTGGTACCAAATTGGTTCGAGTTCGAAAGCGCGATCTCCCCGCCCATGGCCTGCATCAGTTCGCGGGCGATGGAGAGGCCGAGGCCCGTGCCGTGCCGTGCGTCCGAACCGGGTGCATAGCGCTGGAAAAGTTTGCCCTGTTCCTCCAAACGGATCCCTGTGCCCTGGTCCGATACGGAGAGCTCGACCATTCCAGGAACGCTCATGATCCCCATGGTGATGTGCCCGTGCATGGGCGAATAGCGGATCGCGTTGGCCAGTACGTTCACCAGCACCCATTCCGCTCGTTCGGGGTCCGCATGCACCCGCACGTCCTCCTGCTCCGCACGCCGGATGATCTGAATGGACTTCGCGGCGGTGGCGCTCCGCACATTGTCCTGCGCGCGATCGAGCAGGTCCTTCATCGTGCAGACCATGGGCCGCACCTTGATCTTGCCCGTTTCCACTTGGGCCATGTCCAGCAGTTCGCTTACGATGCGTACCAGACGTTGGTGATCCTTGCGCAGGTCATCCAGGATCGCTGCTTGATCGGCGGTGAGATGGGTGGCTCGTTGGCGTTCCAGCAGGCCCAGGCCGATATCGGTACTGGCCAGCGGTGTTTTCAGTTCGTGACTAATGGTGGCCAGGAACATGGTCCTCGCCTCGTCGCGTTCCAGATAGGGCGTTACGTTGTGCAGCATGTACACGGTGCCCAGCGTGGTTTGTTCAGCCTCGATGGGCGTGGACTCCACCGAGAAGCGCTGTTCATGCCCCCCGACCACGGCCTTGAAGTTGGAACTGCCGGTGGCCTTGAGGATGAAGGCCAACAGATCGTTGCGCTTGGCGGCCACGTCGATCCCCTGTCCGAGCAGATCGCCCGCATCCACGCCGAGCAGTTCGGCGGCCTGCCGGTTCATGAAGAGGATGCGCTGCTGGTCGTCCACACCGATGCTGGGGTGCCGCAGGCAATTGATCACGGCCTCGGCGCGGGCCTTCTCGGCCATGATCTGCGCAAGGTTGCTGGTGCTCCATCGCTCCAGCTCGGCGGCCATGCTGTTGAAACGCTCGGCCATGTGGCCGAACTCATCGTTGCGTTCCAAGGCCACGCGTTCGTCGTAGTGCCCCGCAGCGATGCGGTCGATCCCCTCGGTGAGCTTGCGGATGGGGTCCACGAAGAACTCGGGCATGCTCAGGAAGAGGGTGAAGGCGATGACGAAGGCGATGGTGGCGCCGAAGCTGATCCAGATCACCGCGCGGTTGCCCAACTGTTCCTGGGCTTCCGCCTTGTCGACGATGGCCGCACGGTTCACTTCCAGCACGCCGGCGATGGCCCGCCGCAGTTCGGTCATCACCACCGGGTCGTCCGGTGCCCGGCCATGGGCTTCCACCGCCAGGGCGAGGCGATCGGTGGCCGCCCGCTCCGGCGGCTCGGTCACGTTGAGTTGCTGCAGGGCGAGCTGTTCGTTCAACAGGGCCTGGCGCTGGGCGGGATCGGCCTCGGTGTCCACCACATCCACCATGGCCTGCATGTAGGTGATGCTGTTGTAATTGGCCTTGATCACGGCGAAGCCCGCACCGCGCATCCGCCAGATGGTGGCCACGCTGGCGAAGGCCAGAGCGGTCACCAAAAGGAGCATCACGCCCAGCAGTAAATAAAGGCGGCTTTTGGTCTTCATGAGAGGATCACCAGGTCGACGTTGCTGCCGCCCAGGGCGCTGAGCAGGCGGTTGAAGGTATTGGTGCGCAGCACCAACTGCCAGAAACTGATGTGAGGTTTGCCGATGCACAAGGTGGTGACCTCCTTTTCCTGGACCACCTGCAGGATCGCATCGGTGATGTCGGCCCGTTCCAACGGCAG
>JADLAI010000221.1 GCA_020848295.1 Flavobacteriales bacterium | reverse complement strand
TCGCGCTGGGCCTCGGTGCCGCCGCGAAGAGCCGGATCCCCATGGGCATCGTGATCATCGGCGGGTTGATGTTCTCGCTGGTGTTGACGCTGTACGTGGTGCCGGCGCTGTACAGTGTTATGAGCAGGGAGAAGAGGGCAGGAGGTGATAAGGAGAAGAAGCGAGGAAGTGAAAGACCAAGAGAAGATGGTGGTACGGACCAAACATTGTTGCACGCATGAGAACCCTCTTCACCTCTTCGCTTCTTCTCTTCCTCACCAGCATTCACGCCCAACCCCTCACACCCGAGCAGGCCGTGGCCATGGCGCTGGAACACAACCATGGGATCCGCTTGGCCAAGTTGGAGGCACGCACCAGTGAACTGCTGAACAACGCCGGCAACGCCGGGATGCTGCCCACCTTGGACGCGAACGGTTTCTACACGATCGACAACAGCAGCACGAAACAGACCTTCTTCAGCGGTGAGACGCGCGAGGCCGACAACGCCGATAGCCGCGTGCTGGACGGGGTGCTGGCCCTGAACTGGACCGTGTTCGACGGGCTGGCGATGTTCGCCGCGAAGGACCGGCTGGCAGCGCAGGAAGGCATCGGGAAGACCGAGCTGCGCCAACAGATGGAAAGCACCGTGTACGATGTGCTGACCAATTACCACCTGGCCGTGCAACTGAACAGCGCCGTGCGTGTGCAGCAGGAAGGGCTGCGCACCTCGCGCGAACGCCTCACGATCGTGGAGACCGGCGAGCGCATCGGATTGAGCAGTGGCCTGCAGGTGGTGCAGGCGCGGCTGGACCTCAGCGCCGATAGCGCCGCGCTGCTGGAACTGCGGCAACAACAAGCCATCGCCCATAACCGCCTGAACGCACTGCTGGGCCGCGCCGTGGATACCCCCGTTGAAGTGGCCGATGCCATCGCCCCAGCCGAGGTGCTTGACCTGGCGACCGTACAGCGCGATGCCCGCGCCGGGAACACCGCGTTGCAACAGGCCCGCCAACGGCAGTTGCTGGCGGACATCAGCGTGAAGGAGCTGCGCGGCGCGCTCTTCCCGCGCATCGATGTGTTCGGCAACTATGGCTACACGCGCAGCACCAGCGCGGTGGGCTTCCTCAAGAGCAACACGCAGTTAGGCCCCGACTACGGCGTGCGTGTGAGCGTTCCGCTGTTCCGTGGCTTGCAGGCGAACCGCGCCGTGGAGGCCGCGAAGATCACCCGTGAACAGGCGGGCATCAGCACCGAACAGGCCCAGCTGCAGCTGGAACAACAAGTGCTGGACGGCTGGGCCACCTACACCACCGCCCGGCAGCGCGTGGCCTTGGATGAAGCGAACCTCGAAGGGATCCGCCAACAGGTGAACGTGGCGTTGGAAAGCTACCGCCTGGGCATGATCACCGCCGTGGAACTGCGCGACGTGCAACAAGGCCTGATCGACGCGGAGAACCGGCTGCTGCTGGCGCAGTACGAGGCCAAGGCTGCGGAGCTGCGGTTGAAGTGGCTGGCGGGGCGGTTGGTGTGAGCTACCCCACCGTGTGGGTCCGGCGGTCGTGCACCGACCACCGCCCGAGCACGGGAACGGCGAGCATGAAAGCCAAGACGCCCAAGGCCCCTATTCCCTGATCAAGGTCGTAAGGGTGCTCGATGCTCCTCGAAGAACGACGCGACCGGACGGTGTCGTCCGATCGCGTTGTTCTGATAGAGAAAGGGAGTGTAGCGCAGGCAGCAAACTCGTAGAAGTACCACCAAACCCCAAACGAACGCCACCCACGCCACACCTTACCGATCAAGCCGCTTCAGCGCGGCTGTTCAATTCTTCCGCCACCCGCTTCACACCCACCAGCCGTTCCACCCATTGGCGCCCGGCTTCGCGGGCAAGCCGTGCGGCGTGCGGCAACCCTTCGAAATCACCTTGCCACAATTCCAAGCGCGTACGATCCTTGGCCTCCGGGATCAGATGAAGGTCCACGGTGGTACAGCTCGCCGGTTCATCGGGTAATCCGCTACGGACATCGTAGTGCGAATAGCGCAACCGCTGTCCAGGGAACATGGTCAGCACCGTGCCCATGGCCGCCACTTCAGCGGCTCCGGAATTATCGCGCACCAGCCACTGAAAACGCTTTCCGCGCTGCAATTCACCATGCAGCGACCACGCCAAAGAAAGGTGGGTCAGCTTCGGATCGCTCAACGCCGCCCACACGAATTCCGCCGGAGCGTCAACGATCAGCGTGCGGTGCACATTGGTCTCGTCCTTCGTGTTGTTCATCATGTTCCGTATGCCGCATGTTCCATGCCGCACTGATTAGAACGCGCGAAACGTCCGATGTCACATTGGGCAACTGTTAAGGAACGTGAACAAGGCCGAAATTGTGACAGGCGCATGGACACTCTGTCCAAAGCCGGATCGGGTGCCATTCAAAGAATGGTGGCCAATAAGGGCGCCCATACTCCACGATGCCCGACCATCTGATCGGCCCACGCGAACACCCGATCGGCCACTCACCAGCGCTAGCACGCCAGGGCACCCATACGCCATGACCTATCCAACGGAATAGCGCCTGCGATCGACACGCTGTGGATCCAATGGCACACGGGTGTTGGGAAGAAAGAACCCGGAACAGGCACGTCGCCAGCAGCCGGATCAATGCGCCACGCTGAACAAGGATCAGCCTTGTGGATCATGGACGGGAACAGGAAGATAACTTCGCCACATGGTTCGGATCCACCTCATCGCGCTTGGAGGTCTTTTGTTCGCCGACACGGTAGCCTCCCAAGATTGCTCCACCATCGATTATGTCACGCCGCAGTTCGCGGTGCGCATGGAGCCTGGAGTGCTCTACGGGACAGCGGTACGCTTCGATGGAGGCACGGACAGCCTGCGCATGGACATCTACAAACCGGTGGGAGATAACGTGGTCGCACGCCCACTGTTGATAGCGATCCATGGTGGCGCCTTCGTTGGCGGTGGACGTGATGACATGGATGAGCTGTGCAGCTGGTATGCCGCCCGTGGCTATGTCGCGGCCACGGTGAGCTATCGTCTCGGATTCCACCCACCGGCCGACCTTTCCGTGCCCTACACGTATGACGAAGCCGAAGTGGTGCGTGCCGCGTACCGTGCAACTCAAGATGTGCGCGGAGCCATGCGCTTCCTTCTGATCCGTCAAGCACAGGACAGTACCAGTGCGGAGAACACGTTCCTGTACGGTGTAAGTGCGGGTGCCATCACGGCGCTTCAGGCAGCCTACCTCACGGACGGATCGGAGAAGCCGGCACTGTGTGGCGCCCTCGCGCCGGTGAACACGTATGCGCGTCCCGACCTGGGTTCCCTCATGGGAGACCTGAACCCCGGCCCCGCCCCCCTGGTGAAGGGCTGTGTATCCCACCTTGGGGCCATGCTGGACACCGCTCACATCAACTCAACGGCCGACCCCGCCTTGTTCATGTATCACCAGACCGGCGACCCGATCGTAGGCTGTGGCTATCAACAAGGGCTGTGGGGGGCTCCACTGGGCTTATGGGCCAACTATCCCATGTTGTTCGGATCCTGCGTCATCGCCCCGCGCATGCAGCACCTGGGGTTCGATATGGCTCGATACGAATTCCATGAATACTCGGGTGATGAGCACGACATCCACGACATTCCCTTGGTGGACAGCCTGGCAGCAGTGTTCCTGGCCCGCCAATTCTGCTCAGCGCCCACGGCGATGCAACGCCCAGTAGAGGCCCCTGCCCTGGAAGTATACCCGGTGCCGGCCACGGAAATGGTTCATGTACGGCGCCTTGGGACATCCGATCTCGACCTGACCCTGATGGGGTTGGATGGGCGGGAGGTGCGCCAAGGGCACGGCAACTCCTTGGATGTCCGGGGCTTGATACCGGGCACCTATGTACTGGTAGCGAATGATGGGGGCCACCGGACGGCCCACCGGGTCCAGATCGCCAACTGACCGTCCCAAAAAGGACCTGTCCGTACAGGGATCGACCAGTCAGAAAAAGGGTCGGCACTTGACGGGATCAACTTCCTGCCTACATTCGTGCCGCCCAAAGACCCCTTTGTGCTTTGGCGAGACCATAGGGGAACAGGCGCAGAACAACATTAACCCGTCAGTAGAACTCATGAACATTTACGTCGCCAACGTGCCTTACTCTGTAAAGGACCAGGATCTCCACGAGCTGTTCTCTCCCTTTGGGGAAGTGACCTCCGCCAAGATCATCATGGACAAAGCCACCAACCGCAGCCGTGGCTTCGGATTTGTGGAGATGGCCGATGATGAGGCCGGGCGCGCCGCCATTGAAGGCACCAATGGCAAGAATTTCCACGGCCGTGACCTGGTCGTGAACGAAGCCCGCCCGCGCACCGAGGGTGACCGTGGTGGATTCGGCGGTGGCCGTGGCTTCGGCGGTGGCGATCGTGGTGGATACCGCGACCGTGGTGGTGACCGTGGTGATCGTGGTGATCGTGGCGGGTACCGCAGCGAGCGTCCGCGTCGCGACGAGTACTGAGCACAACGCACAGCAACGAAAAGCCCCTCGGATCCACCGAGGGGCTTTCCTTTTTCCAGGATCGTCCTCGCCTGACAGGCCCTGTTGGAGCATGTTGAACACCGTCCGCTTCGACCGAGCCAAAAAATGTTGATCGATCGGACCCAGTGCGGCAGGACACGTCCTCACCCCCTGCAACACCGGCATGAACCGGATAGTTTTGCTCCTGTACCGCGCCCCGCATGCACTTCCTCCGCCCCCTGCTTCTGCTCGCTTGCTTCACGTTAAGCCTCTTCACCAGCGCACAGCCACCGGCCACAGGACGCGGGAACATGCCTTCGCGGGGCAGGGTGTACGGCAAAGTGATCGACGCCTCCACCAACAAACCGGCGGAGTTCGCGACGGTTTCCGTTCATGCCGCGGTCGGCGATGAATTGTTCGGTGGCACCATCGTGCGCACCAATGGCGACTTCATGGTCGAGGAACTCCCGCTGGCACCGATGAAGGTGACCATCTCCTTCATCGGTTACAAAACCCAGGTGGTGCCCGTTACACTCACACGCGAGCACCAGGAGCGCGACCTGGGTAACATCACTCTTCAGCCTGATGCGGAGGTGTTGAAAGAGTTCGAGGTGACCGGAGAGAAGCGCACCTCGGTGATGCAAGTGGACCGCAGGGTGTACCATGTCGAAAAGGACCTCACCACGCAAGGGGCCAGTGCCGTCGAGGTGATGAAGAACATCCCCGGCTTGAGCGTGGACGTTGAAGGCAATGTACAGCTGCGTGGCTCGAACCCACAGATACTGATCGATGGCCGACCCACGATGATGACCCTGGACATGATCCCCGCCGAGGACATCGATCGCGTGGAACTGATCACCAATCCCTCGGCAGCGTTCGATGCGAACACCACGGCGGGCATCCTCAATGTGGTGCTGAAGAAGAGCACCAAGCCGGGATACAGCGGGCAACTGCAGGCTGGTGCTGGCACCAATGACCGGTACCAGTTCGGGGGCAACCTCAACGTGAAGGATGGGCGTTGGGCGTTCAATCTGTCGTACAACTTCAACAAGAGCGGCAATGTCACCAACGGGTTGACACGTCGTACCGACCGGCGTTCGGGCGGAACGACCGGCTACTTCGACCAGGATACCGACAGCCGCTCCTCCCGCATGATGAACGGTGGTCGGCTCGGTGTGGATTGGCAAATGAATAACCGTAGCACACTAACGGTATCGCAATCGATCCGTGCATTCTCCCACGCGGGAACGGACACGCAGACCTCCCAAACGATGGGGGTGGCCCGCGAGCTCCTCGCGCATGGCCTGCAGATCAACGGCAGTAAGGGCGACCGGCTGGGGCTCACCTCACAAGTGATGTTCAGGCATCGCTCTCCGAAAGCGGGCAAGGAGTGGACCATGGACCTCACCTACAACCGGAACCAAGGGGACAACCGCTCTGACCAAGACCTGTACACGTACCTGCCCAGCGGCAGCCTCGCTACGGGTTCTCCCCGCGCACAGGACAACATCGGCAGCAGCAAGAGCAGTTCGCTCACCTTCCAGGCGGACTTCATCAACCCACTTTCGGAGAACAGCAAACTGGAATATGGCGTGAAGAGCCATCTGGCACCGGACCACACGCGCCTTGATGTGTTGGTGACCTCTCCGACCCTGGGCACACAGGTGCGCGACAGTTCGTTGAGCAACGACTACGAGATCCGCGACAACATCAACGCCGCGTACTTCAACTGGTCTCAAAAGCTGAGCGATCATTGGTCGATGATGACAGGCTTGCGTTTCGAGCAGACCTGGTTCGAGGCGAAGGTGAAGGACAAGGGGACGTTCCGATACCGCTATCCGGATGGTACGGACAACCTTGGCCGTGCGCTCTTCCCATCGTTGTACCTCGTGCGCCGATGGAAGGACAGCGAGCGCGAGGTACAGGTGAACTTCTCGCGCAAGATCGAGCGGCCGCGGCATTGGCAGATCATGCCCTTCATCATGTTCAGCGATGCGCGCAACGTGCGGATCGGGAACCCCACCATCGCGCCGGCGATGAGCAACCTGGCGGAGATGAACCACCTGCTCCCCTTTCTCCAAGGCAAAGGCACGTGGCTCACCTCGGTGTTCGGTCGGTACACTACGGACGTGATCACGGGCTATGCGACACCCCTGGCCTCGGACACCACGATCCTGTTGAACACCTTCATCAACGGCGACCACAGCACCAGCGGTGGTTGGGAGAACGTGATCAAGGTGGATCCGGTGAAGGGCCTGCAGATCACATTGAGCGGCACCATCCAATACACCCATGTTGCGCTCGGCAGCGCGCAGGGTGGCGTTCGAAACGAAGGCACCAACTGGGACAGCAAGCTGGTGGTGAACTATCGGTTCGGTCGCACCTCGAACTGGACGGCGCAGGTGAACGGGGAGTACGAAAGCCCACGGGTCCAAGCGCAGGGGCGCACCCTTTCGCAATATGGTGTGGATGCTTCGATGAGCCATGACTTCACCCGAAAGCTCACCGGAGTTCTCTCGGTGAATGATGTCTTCTTCAGCAGGCGTTGGGGCAATCTATTGGACACACCCTTGCTGCTCCAGGAGAGCTACCGCCGTCGGGACATGCGCTACGTACGGTTCACCCTTACGTGGAAATTCGGGGAGCAGAACATGTCGTTGTTCCGTAAACGCGGCCAGCAGCCGCGGGATCCCGGGCAGGGCAGTGGGGGTGATATGGAGATGTGACATGTCCTGCTGCCAAGTCGTGGCCGATCGCCTGCTCGTGCTCCTCAGCTTCACCGAGAGACCTGTTCCGTAGGCCCGGCCCTCGGTAGCCTCGCTCCCTGCGGTCCACGCTTTCGGCCTCACGACAGACCTCCCCTATTGGCATGTGCAGGAATGGCCGCACATGCGTCGGTCGCCGTGGCTCGTTAAAAAGGTGTGGGAAAGGGCGGCGCGGTGCTACAACGGAACCACCTCGAACTTCGGACAACCCGCACGGCCCTGCTCATAGAAGTCCACGAAATGGAGCTTGAAGAAATCGCCGTCCGCATCTTGGATGATGTACACCTTGCTCCGATCCACGACGTACGAACTGGTCTCGAAGGAATAATACTTCCAGTCGTATCCGATGGCGTCGCGTTCCGTACTGAACGGATGGGAGGCCGTGTCAGCCAGCGTGACCAGATCCAGCTGGGCATCGGGCACAACGGCCACCCGCACACCAGGAGCGGTAAGGACCCCGGTGACCAAATAAGGCATGTACGGATCGTAGAACTGATGGGTGTACTTGGTGACCACGAAGTCCCACGCGCCCCGGGGTGGTTCGATCGTGGCCACCTCGGCGCCGACCTTGTAACAGGTATGGATCCTGGTGGGATCCTTCGGCACGGTCACGGAGGTCAACTGTGAACCGTCGAGGCGTGCCACTTCGAAGCGGTAATGGTCGGCGGTGACCTCCATGAAGCGGATCTTCCTGCGGCCCATGGACTGTCCAAGATGGTTCTGGCCGAGATCCAGGATGTAGACATCGTTCGTTCCTCGCCAGTCGCCGAAAGCCGTGCTATCCGGCACACCACTGGGCGCGTCGATCCGGCCATACTGGCCCATGCCCACGGTATCGTGTGGTTGGTTGATATCCACCGCCCCTTTGTTCAACGCCATCATCTTCTTGGCCCCGTTCAGGTAGACGTGCCAGCCATCGGGCGCGCTTTCGAACGCAAGGTCCCACGCGGTATAAGCGTTGGTGCTGACGATCGAGGCCGAGGCCAGATCCACCCAGAGTTGATCCTGGTACCCGGTACCCATGCAGGTGGTCATGGTGGTGGCTTCGCCGCGCGGTTGCTTGGGAACAGGCAACTCCTCCTTCAGGCAGGAGGAGAACGTGCAGGCTGCGAGCAGGGCTGCGAGCAGGGACCTCAAGCGCATGGTGTTCATTTCAGGTCGAGTTCGAGGCGCAGGAAGGCCAGCCTGCCCGTTGACATGGGGATCGAGGAGGCGCCACCGCCATGCGCGCCGCCGGAGACCGCTCCACTGAGGTTGGTGACATTGAACAGGTTCTTGCAACCGGCGGTGATGGCCAGGCGTTCCCGCCAGATGCGTTTGGTGAGCGAAGCATCGGCCATGTGGAATGCGCTCACGAAGGAGCGGCCCACCGTGCCATCGGAAAGAACCACGTAATTCGGCAGTCGATCTTGCCATTTCCAGTGAACGGAGCCACTCCATCCCTTCCGCAGCCACTGCTTGGTGATGGAGGCACGCAGTTCGGAATTGAACAGGTACGGTTCACCTGCGTCGGCGGCCACCTCATCGTATCGGCCGGTGACCGCAGCGCCACAAGAGATCACCCAATGGCCATTGTCCCAGCCAGCACCAAGGCTTCCTCCCATCGTACGATACTGACCGATGTTGACATAGGAGTAGCGGGAACCTCCGATCTGGGCCAACATGATCAGGTCTTGGACCGTGTTGTAGAACAGACTCACCTCACTGGTATAGACACCTTTGTCCTTTGCATGCCGATAGGCCAACGCTGAACTGAAGTTGTGCGAGCGTTCGGCATCCAGTTCCGTATTGCCTACGATATCGTGATTCACATCCACGAAGAACAGGTACAGCTCTTTCAACGACGGTGCGCGGAAGCCGCTGGCGTATGATGCCCTCAGGGTGAAGCCATCGTTCAACTGCCAGCGCACATTGAACGACGGGATCACCGGAGCTGTATAGCGGGTGTTGTAGGCGTAACGTAGTCCAGGACGCAAGGTCAGCGAGGTGGACGGCTTGTATTCCGCGCTGGAAAAGATGGCATAGTCACCGATCCCCTCCTGGCCATCACCGATCCGGTTCCCGGCCCCGGTCTCCAGGTTCAGGTCCACACCAACTTCGAAGTTCACCCGGGCACTATCCCTGGCTTGTGCGAAGGTGGCGCGCACATTGGTGAGCGTGAATCCGGAGGTATCCTGTTCTTCGGCCGTCTCGACCAGTCGTTCGCTCAGGTCGGTAAGGTCTCGGTACCAGAGGTTGCTTTGTCGCACGTATCGGTTATGCGCCACGATCGCATTGGCCTTCAGGCCTGGAGCGAACCGGCGCTCCGCGGTGATCGCATTGTCGAGCCTGATGGTGGTATAACGTTCGTCGAAGGCCGTTTCATGATAGGGTTCCCGCGGTCGCCCCCGATTGGTGATCACATCGTGCATACCCTCGGCTTTGTAGCCCAGGTCCCATCGCTCTCCGATGTACCGATAGCTGAGCCGTCCGATGTACTGTTCCCTGGGCTTCCATTGTTGGAAGCGGGTCGTATCGGCAAGAGCCGG
Source organism: Flavobacteriales bacterium (assembly GCA_020848295.1). Taxonomy (GTDB): domain Bacteria; phylum Bacteroidota; class Bacteroidia; order Flavobacteriales_F; family PHOS-HE28; genus PHOS-HE28. Next base: position 6,761 of record JADLAI010000221.1, on the reverse strand, counting down.
AGACAGATCCACGAGACCGGACTGCCGCGGGTCCCAACCGGCGAAGAAATTCCGGCCAGCGGTGAGCACGACATCGTTCTTGCCCCAGTGGCGGGTGCCCGTGATGGTCGTGTTCAACCGGCCGATATGTTCGGCATAGGCGTTCGCTTTGAAGGTGGTCGGCCTCCCGCCACCTTTACGCGTGATCAGGTTGATGGTCCCGGCCAGGGCGTTGGTGCCGTAGTTCACACTAAGTGGACCTTCGACGATCTCCACGCGTTCCACACCCGTCAGATCGATCTGGGCCAGGTCGATATCACCATCCTGCCTGCCGATCACGGGTACGCCATCGATCAGCAGCTTCACGTTCTGCCCGCCCAGGCCTTGCATGGTGAGCGAGGTACCGAGCATGTTATCCTGTGAAAGGCGGATGTTCAATTCATTGCGCAGGGCATCGCCCAGGTTGGTGGCGGCCATACGTTGTAGCTGTACGGCATCGAGCACGCGCACCCGATGCACCGCCTTTTCCGGCGAGGCCGGCGCGTATTGGCCGGTGACCACGAACTCAGGCAGACCGAAGGTGGCCGGGTGCAAGGTGAAACGGACCTCCTCGCCCCAGTGGATGGTATCCGTAAGGGTGGCGAATCCAACGAACGAGATCCGCACGACGACACCATGTGCGGCAACGGCCTGTTCCACCGGCAGCGCCCCCCTGCCGTTCGCGTCCATCACGACCATGCCGCCCAGTGCTGGCGCGTTCGCTGGATACCATGCCACATGGGCGTATGGCACCCTTCCCCCTTCCGCATCCTGCACCACCATCGCCAGCTGAGCCCAGATGTTCCCTGCGGAACATGCCAGTATCAGCGCCAAGAAAATCCGTTGGATCAAAGAGCGCATCATCCGTTCTACACCACAAAGGACCATATTCCGACACTCACGATCGTCATGCGCGCGTCGATCCCGGACCGACACGCCCCCTTCAACGGACGGATCCCGGCCGGTGCGGACCGATCCGGGACCCAACCGTTCGAATGGGATCATTCCACAACCACACGCGTGGTGAACACCATGCCGGCAGCCTCGAGGCGAACAAGGTACAGACCGGCCTCCACCCCGGTGATGTCCACCGGCACAGTGGACAATACCCCAGTGCCGTTCACCACCTGTTGCTTAACAAGGCGACCGGCACGATCCAATACGGTGAGGGTGCCATTGCGCACCTCCTGATCCAGCACGATGTTCAACTGGCCATTGGTGCTGGGATTGGGATAGACCACCAGCGCTTGGTCCGCGGCTTCCGCAACATTCGTTGCGCTCACCAGCTCCTGGGTGAAGTTGAAGTTCCCCGTAGAGCTGCCACCAAAGCCGGTGAAGACGAGCTTCCAGATGTTGCTGGCGCGATCCTGCACGAAGTAGGTCCGATCCTGATCGATGTTCCATTGGAAGGTTACCATGTCGACGCTCTTCCAATCGTACCCGATGGTATTGATCTCGGCATGGAACTCCTCGCCCGCCCAGGAAGCCAGGACCGGGTCCACGCCATCCACTTCTACCACACCCACCAATTTGTTCTGGAGAACACCCGTTGAATTGTACGGGATGACCTCTCCCTCGGACTCCACCAAAGCGGTGTACTTGGTGAAGAGCAGATCCCAATCGGAGGTGACAGGCTCGATATCGACCGTAGTACCCGTAGTGAAGTTGAAGTAGCCGTAATTCTTGCTCGCGAAGTTGGCCTTCACCAACTCCTTGGATAGTTCATTGTTGCCATCCAGGTCGGCATAGGTGAAGGTGTACACCCCTCCGATCAAGGCATCAATGCGCAGCTTTAGATAGGTATCCGTAGCAACCTCGACCACATACACCTTGTCGCCTACCACGAAATGCGTGTCCATGTCGTACTCGCCCCAGCCCAGATGGAGACCATCCGGCTCTGATAGGTTATTGCCGTGGGAAAGCGCTCCCTCGGACCAGTCCGTATCGGAGTTGGAGATGAGCGTCCAGTTGGCGACATCGGGAGCCACGAGCGTTTCCCAATCCTCAACGGACACCGGAGTTTCGTAAACCTTCAGGCCCTTGGCCGTATTGACCAGGATGGTGGAGGTGAGTCCGTTGATCTCGAACGCGAGGTCCCAGCTGGTAAGCGGACTGGTCACTTGCACACCGTTCGCCAGGCTGTAGAAGGTCTGGTCGGCGTAGCCAGCGGCGATGCTCACCGTAGTGGGGGTTTGTGCGTTGGAACCGAGCGCCACGAGCAGGGCGGCCGGGAGGAGTACAGCATGTTTCATGTGCAGGTTCATTTGCGGCCGCAAAGCAAGATCCGACCACCCTCTGGTCGCAATAGCCGGATCAGGGGATTGGCCCCCGCTTCGTCATGGAACTGCAACAACACCGCCCCAAGCCCCCCGACAAGGCTCAATAGACCAAGATGTAGCGTGGCTCGAGCGTCGATGGGCGTCGGCCAGGATCGAGGAACGGCAGCGAAAGGCGCTGGGCCGGGTGGTTCCAAAGGAAAACCTCCTGCCGAGGCCGCAGACCCGCTTCGTACAGCGCGGTCCGGTGCGGTGCATCGGTGTAAATGCACACTCCAGGAGCGATCACCTGTTCGGCTTCACCGGCATCGCTCAACCAGCGCACGGGGAATCCGGCGTAGTAGTCCAGTGCCCCACCGCTCACCTGCATGCCATAAAAGGTATCGATGGTCTTCCCTTGTGCGGCCGCCCATTGGCCTGCTTTGGCGTTGGCCTGGTACTTCAACACGTGAGGGTAGAAGTGTCCATTCAGCACCAGGCCGATGGCGCTCATGGTCCAGAACGCCGTTCCGAACAGGCGCTCGTTGCCTCGATGTCTCCGATGAACGGCGACCACCACCGACCCGAACCCCACGACCACTGCCGCATACGGCCATCGATGCTCCGGGAAGACCGTCCATACCAGGAGGATCAACGCGGCCCAAAGCAGCACCAACATCGCGGCATGTACCCGGTGCACCACGCGAGGCTGGGGTGCATGCAGTTCACGGGCCGCCACCACGGCGAAGAGCGGAAGGGTCACGTACAGGTAGTGCGGTAGTTTGAACTGCGAAAGGGACAGTGCGATGAACGACAACGCCGCACCGACCACACTGGCCTGTTCGGGCACGGGCATCCTGGTGGCCGTGGCCTTGATGCTTTTCCAGAGCCCGATCAAGAGCAGGATGGTCCATGGCAAGGTCTGCCAGAGCAGTTCGTGGGTGAAGAAGAGCACCGTGGAGTCGTCCTTCCAACGGTTCTCGCCGGTGATGCGGCCGAAGCTCTGCTCCCAGTAATAGAAACGCAGCCCATGCAGGCCATGCTGTTGATAGAGGCCGATGCACATGGGCGTTAAGGCCAGAAGCACGACCCCTAGGGCGACCAAGAGCCGCGGATCGACCAGCTTACGCCACCTGCCTGAGAAGAACGCCTGACCACCGATGGCGAACAAGGGTACCACCGCACCGATGGGCCCCTTCGCGAGCATGGCGGCTGCCACGGCCATGGCCATGCCGATCAATTGCCACCATCGGCTCTGCTCCAGCCAAGCGCATCCGAACCAGATGGCGGTGATCACTGCACCGGTGAGCATGGTATCGCAGCGCACATCATTGCACATCAGGAAAAAGGCCACCGAACAGCCGAAGACGAACATGGCGCTGTACGCTACCTCGCGCGCATGGTACAAACGGGTGAACCGATATGTGGCGAATACACCAAGGAACGCGAACAGGATACTCGGCAGGCGGTAGCTCCAATCATGCACGCCGAACAGCCTGAACGAAAGGGCGGAAGTCCAGAAAAGCAAGGGCGGCTTATCCAGATAATCCTCTCCCCGGTACTTCAGTTGAAGCCATTCGTCGCTCCGCGAAAGATCACGTGACATGCCCGCGTATTGCGCCGCATCCACCTCCATGACATCCAGCCCCGCACCAAGCGCTACCACACACAGGATCGCGAACAGGTGCAGCAGGATGGCCGGGCGGGACATGGCCGCGAAAGTAAAAGGCTTGTTAACGGAAATGCACCCGCGGCGATGACCTTTGTAACATTGCGGGTACATGGGGCGCCGCGCGATCTCCACTTTGATGTTACTGGCCACCTTGAGCGTGATCGGCGTGGTGGTGATCCAGTTGCTGTGGTTGCAGCAAGCGTCGCGATACCGGGACGAACAGGTGGAACTGAACCGGGAACAGGCCACCCAACTGGACAAGCAGTTCAATGACCGGGTGGTGATGGCCCTGACGGATGTCACCGAGCAGATCCTATCCATCACCAAGGACCCGACGGACCTGTTCGATGCGGTGAAACAGGAACGGCCGAACTACTTCGCCGTCACCATCAACGACACGGTGCATCCGTATCTCCTGGAGGCCATGTTGCGCAAGGAATTCAGCCGACGGAACATCCAGGAGGACTTCGAATACGGCATCTACGATTGTTTCACCGACAGCATCGTCTATGGCAACTATGTATCGGTGGATAGTGTGGACACCGACTCGGTGTCGCATAGCCAACTCCAGAAATTGGACAAGGATGGGCACTACTTCGGAGTGTACTTCCCCAACCGGCGTAGCACGCTATGGGAAGAGGAGGAGAACACCTGGATGTGGATCTTCCCGTTCGTGGTCACGGTCATCGTCTTCAGCTTCTTCGCCTACAGTGTCTGGGTCATCCTTCGACAACGGAAGTTGAGCGAGATGAAGAACGACTTCATCGGGAACATGACGCACGAACTGAAGACACCGATCAGCACCATCGGCTTGAGCAGCGAAGTGCTTTGCGACCCTGGCATCATCCATGAGCCTGAGAGGCTTCGTGAGTACGCTCGGATCATCCGAAGCGAGAACGAGCGTCTACGGACCCAGGTGGAGCGTGTGCTACAGCTGGGGTCCATGGACAAGGGGCAATTGAAATTGAAGCGCGAGCAAGTGGACCTTCACAACGTGGTCGGCGATGTGCTCGGGCATTTCAGACTGCAAGCTCAAGAACGCGGCGTCACGTTGCACACGGACTTGAAGGCGGCCGTGCATACGGTGAGCGGGGACCGGGTGCACCTGACCAACGCGCTGATGAACCTGGTGGACAATGCCCTGAAGTACGGCAAGGACGGCGGTGCCATCACCATCGGCTCGACGAACAAGGGGCATGACCTATCGATCTCCGTATCGGACAATGGCATCGGTATCCGGAAAGAGAACATGAAGCACATCTTCGAGCGGTTCTACCGTGTGCACACGGGCAACGTACATGATGTGAAAGGCTTCGGACTGGGCCTTCATTACGTTCAACAGATCGTACAGGCCCATGGTGGCAGCGTTTCGGCACAAAGCGAATTCGGCAAGGGCAGCACCTTCGCCCTCTCCTTCCCCCTGGCATAGCTGACCCATTCGGCATTGACCATTCAATGGCACGACCATGAGCGAACAGAAAGCAAGCATCCTGCTGGTCGAGGACGACCAGAACCTCGGATTCGTGATCCAAGATGCACTGAAGCATAGTGGATACAACGTGCACCTCTGTCGGGATGGTAAGGAAGGGTTGAAACAGTTCAATGAGCACGCATACGACCTCTGTGTGCTGGATGTGATGTTACCGCACAAGGATGGGTTCAGCCTCGCGGAGGACATCCGGCTCACCAATAGCGAAGTGCCGATCGTGTTCCTCACGGCGAAGAGCCAGACGGAGGACCGCATCGCCGGGTTCAAGGCCGGTGGTGACGACTACCTCACCAAACCGTTCAGTCATGAAGAGCTCATCCTACGCATCGAGGCCATTCTGCGACGCACCCATGGACGCACCGAAGGCCGACGTGACAGGGAGCAGTTCGAGATCGGAGCGTTCACCTTCGATCATCGGAACCTCATGCTGAGCCATCCATCCGAAGAACGAAAGCTCACCAAGAAGGAAGCCGATGTGCTTCGTTTGCTCTGCATGCACCAGGACCAGGTGCTGCCCCGTGAGCTGTTGCTGAACATGGTCTGGGGTGATGACACGTACTTCCTCGGCAGAAGTCTGGATGTGTTCATCAGCCGGCTTCGGAAGTACCTGAAGGCCGACGCGAACGTGCGCATCATGAACGTCCATGGCGTCGGATTCAAACTGCAAGTGGATTGACCCGAAGGTGTATCACGAACCTTCGCATGCATGTGATCAATGTGCCCTACCATCGTACAACGCGTATGTATCAAGGCATTCAGCACATCAGCTCCATCTCATATCGCACGTACATGAATGACCGCGGCGCAGTGATCACACTTCATTCCACCATCACGATATCGGTGCGTTGATCGATCACCATGAGTGGATCGACGTTACTGCGGATCAACGATATCAACAATGCATGGTGAAACTTTTTTTGATATCCATGCGTACACATTCGCATCAACGCAATTACGTTTGACACAAACAAACCCATTCGCCATGGCAAAGAAGGCAGCAAAGAAAGCCGCAAAGAAAGCAGCCCCGAAGAAGGCCGCTAAGAAAGCGGCCCCGAAGAAGGCCGCTAAGAAAGCAGCTCCGAAGAAGGCCGCTAAGAAAGCAGCCCCTAAGAAAGCCGCTAAGAAAGCAGCCAAGAAGTAAGCAGCGTTCAACGAACGCAAGGAAGGCCCCGATGATTCGGGGCCTTTCGCTTTTCATACCTGGCGGATTCAACCAATAAACGCAATCGCGGGGTCATCGGGTTAGTCGGTTGAACTGGTTGATCGGGGTGTCGAAGTTGAAGCGTTTTCTTGGTCTGCGGTTGAGCTGGTCCTGGACTTGCTGGAC
>JADLAI010000220.1 GCA_020848295.1 Flavobacteriales bacterium | reverse complement strand
CTTCGAGGAGAACGGCAGGCCCATCGTGGCGCAGGGCGACATGATCCTGATCTGCCGCAATGACATCAAGACCGGCCCGAGGCACGTGTACTGGCTCAATGCGATCGAGGTGCATCGGGTGGATTGAAGTGGGGCTGGTGCGTGCGGGATCGGCAGCTATCTTTAACCCAACCGCCAACGCCATGGACACCCCGCTGCACGAAGCCTTCGATCACGGAAAGCGCATCAGCCCGAAGCTTCCAGAAGGCAAGAAGAACTTCCTGATCGACATCGACGGCACCATCTGCGAGGACATCCCCAACGAGGAGCCGGACCGCATGGCCACCGCCGCGATCTTCGAGGGAGCGTTGGAAACCTGCAACGGCTGGTACGACGAGGGTCATATCATCACCTTCTTCACCAGCCGCACCGAGGAACACCGCGCAGTGACCGCCGATTGGCTGGACCGCCACGGCTTCAAGTACCACGCCATCCTCTTCGGCAAACCTCGTGGTGGCAACTACCACTGGATCGATAACCACGTGGTGTGGGCCACCCTTTACGACGGAAAGTTCACCAACCTGGTGGAAGTGGACGGCAAGGTGCAGGCCTTCCGCAAGAGCTGAGCCACACATGCACGGCTCTGATCATCGGAAGGAGTACGAGTAGAACGGACGGTACCCACACATCGATGCAATGACCTGGTGACCCGTCAGGACCTACTCACACCCCTCCATCTCCAGAATGAAATAGCCCTTGATGCGGATCTCCTCCGCCCAACGCGGCCGCAACTGCTCCACATGGCAGAACCGGCACTCCGCGGCCGTGAGCGGCTGGCCCTCCTGGCCTTTCGTGCGCAGGTAGTCCCGACCGTAGTTGTGGATCACCAGCGTATCGCGCTGTGTGCTCGGTGCAATGATGTCAAAGTGCATCACCGTGCCATCCTTCTTGGTCACGTAGGTATCCCAGACCGCTACTTCCATTTTCGTTCCTGTTGTTGTTGATATCATGGCCCTTTGCGCACACGCCCTGTCCGGTGCGAACACCGTTGTCAGGAGCAGCGCGCATAAGGCAGTTCTCATCCGCATGGTACAATAGTACGTATTACTAACTACATTTGCCCCACAAAACCCCACAATATCATGAAAGGCTATGATTACGGGAGAACAGACCCCTCCCCGCTGACAATGAAGGACCTCGATGCGCTGAAGGCCACCGTACTCTTCGGGCCGGATGACGCGAAGTACCTGCGCATGGCCGGTGAGGTACTGCGCGAACAAACGGATGCCGTGCTCGACCTCTGGTACGGCTTTGTCGGCAGTCACCCGCACCTGGTTCAATATTTCACGCACAACGGCGCACCGAACATGGAATACCTCGGCGCGGTACGTGCGCGGTTCGGGCAGTGGATCATGGACCTGTGCAACAAGCCCTACGACCAGGTGTGGCTCGACTATCAGCACGAGATCGCCCTGCGCCACCACAGCACAAAGAAGAACAGGACCGATGGCGTACAGGCCGTACCCATCATCCACATGCGCTATCTGGTGGCTTTCATCTTCCCGATCACATACACCATCAAGGGCTTCCTCGGGAACAAAGGCCACAGCGCCGCCGATGTGGAGAACATGTACGCCGCGTGGTTCAAAGCCGTGACCATGACCGCAACGCTCTGGTGTGAGCCCTATGTGAAGAACGGGGAGTTCTGATCGGGGAGCGATATACACCACAGAGGCACAGAGCGTGCAGCGATCGCTGCGGTACATCGCGGATGGGAGGATCCGCGCCGTGGTATACGCAGCCCATCGTACGTAGCCCTTTCGGAAGAGTGGGTTCTTCTCCGTGCCCTCTGTATCGCTGTGGTGAACCTGGAAAGCGCATTTCTGAGCACCATGGCGGTAATTTGCACCCGCGATGAGCAAACGATCCAGACAGGCACTGCACCCTGCCATACAGGCCAACGATCGTGATGCACGCATCGTAGCAGCGTTGGAACGTCTGGGTGAAGTCCTGCGAAACCGGGCGTGGGATACGGGGGTGGCCATGGGCGTGAGCCCGCTGCACGTACAATTGTTAGGCTACCTGCACGCAAGGAGCGATGAGGGAACGCGCGCGGTGGACCTCGCGGCCCACTTCCATCTGTCCAAGCCCACCGTGAGTGTTGCCATACGATCGCTGGAAGAACACGGAGCGGTGTTGCAGACCACCTCCCGGACCGATGGCCGCGCCAAGGTGATCACACTGACGAAGAAAGGACATCGCATGGCCGAAGGCGCCGCAACGCATCTGGACGTCCTGTTGCCCCTGCTGGAACGGATCGCTGGTGACGAGCGGGATGCGCTGTACGCAAGCTTATTCAAGCTGCTTGATGCCGCGCGTGTCGCAGGGCTGGTGCGCGTGGACCGCATGTGTTCGACCTGTGAACACTTCAGTGAGCGGAATGGAAGACCCTATTGTACATTGCTGCGAAAGCCACTTGGACCAGCGGACCTGCGGGTGGATTGCCCTGAGCACCAAGCGGCTTGATCAGTTCGGGAAGGACAACGGTGATCAGCATGAAAGATCACCCAGCCTGCATAGCTGGTCCATGTCGTTGATGCGCACCTTCTTGCGGTCCAAGGTGATCAGGCCCTTTTCCTGGAACTCGCTCAAGGTGCGAACCACCGATTCGTAGGTGCTGTTGGCCAGTGCGGCCAGCTCTTTGCGCGTGATGGTGTGGGCGAGCAGGGTCCTGTCCTTGGGGTCAAAGCCGAAGACATCCGCATTGATCCGCAGGGCCAAGGCCACACGGCCCTTCACGGTCATGCTCACCAAGTTCTTTCGCAGTTGCTCGGATCGTGCCATTTCCTCGGCCAGGAACAGGGTGAAGTGGTAACAGAACAATGCGTTCGCCCGGAGCATGTCCTCGAAGACGCGGATGGGAAGCATGTGGATGGTGGTGGGTGTCAAGGCCACGGCGGTCACTGGGAAGGTCCGATCCATGAGCAAACCGCGGTGCCCAAGCGCGAAGCCATCGCTGGCCAGGCGCAGGATCACCTCCACCTTCCGGGAGAAATTGGTGAACACTTTCACCCGCCCTTGGCCGATCATGTACATGTTCTCACATTTCTGACCCTCTTTGAAGATGGTCTCACCAGCCTTGAAAAGCAAGGTGGTCGTGTGCGAATAGGCCAACGCCTGCCACTCGGTGGTGCAGTCCGCATTGAAGAGTGCCAGTAAGTCCCCGTGTTCGGCCATGCGGAGATCAGTGGAGCAGGACTGTGTTCAGCCCCCAATGGCCACCATGCTCCGGTTGGCGCCATGCTGTGCGGGGTCGGCGAGCTGCTCGAAACTGTCCATGCCGTTACGTACGGCCTTCTTGTTGAGCACCGAGCCGATGATCAGCTCCTTGATGTCGGCACCGCTGCGCAGGGCCGAGAGTAGATCGGTCTCATGTCGGCCGAACAGGCAGTTCTTCAACTTGCCATCGGCCGTGAGGCGGATGCGGTTGCAGGTGTCGCAGAACGGGTTCGTGACCGAGCTGATGACGGCGAACGTGCCCTGCCCATCCACGAGGCGGTAGTTGCGCGCGGTGTCGTTCGGGCGATCCGTCAGGCGCTCGTAGCCCGTGGCACCGAAGCGTTCCGTAGCACGCGCCAGGATCTCCTCGCCCGACACGCCCTTGCTCCAATCCCAGCGGTTGCCGTCGAAGGGCATGAACTCGATGAAGCGCACATGCACCGGTTCGTTGCGGCTCCAGGCCATGAGATCGGTGACCTCATCGTCATTGACGCCGCGCATCACCACCATGTTCACCTTCACATGGAAACCCCGGTCCTGCAGCAGCCGGATGTTGGCCATGGTGCGGGCGAAGGGATCACGTCGCGAGATGGCCCGCATGCGCTCAGGGCGCAGCGAATCCAAGCTCACGTTGACCGACCGCAGTCCGGCCTCTTCGAACACATCGATGTACTCATCCACCAGCACGCCGTTGGTGGTGATGGCCATTTCCACCGACAAGCGGCCCAGCTCGCGGATGATGTGGGCGGCATCCTTGCGAACCAAGGGCTCGCCGCCGGTGAGGCGGATCTTCTTCACACCCATGTCGGTGAAGATGCGGGCGATGGCCAGCACTTCATCGGTGCGCATGAACTGTTCACGGGGCCGCAGCATGATGCCTTCGGCGGGCATGCAATACACGCAACGCAGGTTACAGCGCTCGGTGAGCGATATCCGCAGGTAGTCGTGTCGGCGGCCGAAACGATCGATGAGCTCCGTGTGCGTCACGATGGCCGGGCAGGTCAGGGATGCATCATCGCATCCAGTTCCTCGTTGCTGATCAGCTTCTGTGCCAGTGGGAACACCACATGATCCTCCCGGTAGATGTGCAGGCGGATCAGTTCCACGAGCTCGCGCGCATTATTGAACGCGGTATGGAAGACAAAGCCGCGCGATCGCTCATCGGGCAGGCGAGCCGCGAGGCCCAGCAGGTTGAAGGTGAGCGCACTGAGCTGGATGAACTTCACATGGTCGTCCTCCATCATGTCCACGGCCGTGGTGGGCGGCTTGCTCTCACTGTGCTCGCCGGATGCGATGAGGCGCTTATGCAACAGGGGGAACAGTTGCCGTTCCTCGCGCTGATTGTGGTCGAACAGATCCTCCTCGTAGAAGGTGAAGAACTCCCGCAGGCTATCGTTGATCGTGTCGTTCAACTTGAATCCGAGCTCACTGTATTCCACCATGGCTTTCTCGAAACGATCCAAGATCTCGCGGGCCTTCTCATGCTCGCGCATGTACTGCACCAACAATGGATGCCTCACCGGCGCATCGGCCGCTTCGGGCACGTTGGCCTCGTAGGCTCCGGGCGGCTCCATGGGCGAAAGTTCGGCCTGGCCGGTCTCTTTCTCCACGTTGCGCTTGATCGGGTCCTCCTCCTTGAGCTTCTTCTTGAAGGTGACCTCTTCTTGCCCTACTCGTTGACCCGTCTTTGTATCAATGATCTTCATGGCTTCAAGTTAACCTGATGACCTCAACATACCATGCGGCTTGTTGACCGATGGCCGTTGGTGTCCCTCAGTTGTTCCTCGACCGCACACCGGGGTAATAGCTCCTGGAGCTGCGGATCGCCCTGCGGCCCCAGTTCCAGATCACCAGTTGGTAGCCGCGCCACAGGTAGTCGATCGGTGCCACCAGGAAGTGCATGAAGCGGGTGAAGGGGATGATGGCGATGATGGAGAACGCTGAGATGATATGTACCTGGAGGATCCAGGGCATGGCGCTCACTGCCGTGATGTCCGGATTGAATGCGAAGAGCGAACGCAGGTAGGGCGTCACGCTGGAAGCGAACCAAGAGGAGCCCCAGCGTGCAAAGAATGCCACGCCCAGCCCGCTGATGATCTGCGTGAGCAGCACGGCATACACCAGCATATCCATGCGGTTGCTCACGATCAACACACGCTTATTGCCCAAACGGCGGCGGATGAGCAGAATTAGCCCCAGCAGGGCACCAAGGCCGAATGCGAAGGAGCTGTACTCCAGGATGAGCAGTCGCATGGGTTGACCATTCCAAGCCATCACCGTGCGTGGGAAAAGGAAGGCGATCAGGTGGCCGAAGAAGAGCACCAGCAGACCCCAGTGGAAGGGCTGGCTGCCCCAGAAGAGCTTCTTGCGCTCCAGGAATTCAGAGGAGAGCGAACTCACCTGAAAGCCCCTGCTGATGTAGCGATGGATGGAGCCGATGAAGAAGATGGCCAGGGCCACGTACGGCAGCGCGATGAACATCATGGTGTTCAACATCCCCGACTGGGCCTCGATCCCCTGCTTGAGCAGGTAGACCACCGCCCCCGAAGCGGCCAGCATCATCAGGAGCACCATGGTGAAATTGGTAGGCGACGGCCGCTGTACGCTGTGTACTTCGCGCATGAGCATCCTTGCCCTGGACACCATGCTGATGACAATAACGAGAAGGATCAGCGTGATGACCACGAGCCCGGTGACCAAAGTGTCAGCGGAAAACAAGGTGTTGGCCTCAAGCAACTTCATGACGTGGTGGTTTTGATCAGGGGTGAATGGGAAATGGTACAGGTGCCGCAATCGGATGCAGGTGCCGCTGCCCGCAACGGATCATGGCCGTTGGGCCGGTACGTTTCCAGTGCGACCTCCTCGAAGTCCTGCGCGAACATCTGGAACAGGGCCAGCAAGGCGTGGTGATACACGTTCATGTGCTGCTCCTCCGGCATGATCAGGGCATTGTGCTTGCGGCGCAGCATGTTGGTGCGCAACCTGCTCTTCTCCGGGCTGAACTCGGCCAGCATCCGGCGCAGCGCGGGCATTAGCACGCGGCCGACCAGTTCCGCCCGGAACGCATCATCCTTGAGCAGCGGCAGCAGCGTGAGCATGTTCACCAGGTTATCCGGCAGTTCCTCTCCGCAATCGTTGCCGGCCAGGGACTGCTCCTGTTTCATGTTCACCAGGAACTCGCCGCGTTTGTAGTCCTCGCCGAAGATGACGAAACCGATATCCAGGTAGCAGATGGCCTGCACATGGAACGTGCGGCTGAACACCTCCTCCACACGGTGCGCCGGAGTAGTGGCCACCCATTCAACAAAGGGCGAGAGGGTTTCAGCCGCCTCCGGGTACCGCGTACCCAGTACGTCGTACAATGCGGTCACACGGTCGTTGAGATCCACACCGGGATAGCGGAAGAGCTCCGCTGCCAAGGCGTATTGTCCGTATGGCCGTGCGCTGCCCATCACAGTCCGCGTGCCGGTTTCAGTTTGAAGCCGAAGCCG